>JANYKT010000038.1 GCA_025358085.1 Deltaproteobacteria bacterium
AGGCCGCTCAGGCCGTCGGGAGCGAGGCGGGCTCGTCCGACGGTCCCCGTCGCCCGCGCGGCGCCCAGCACCGACTCGAACGTTCCCTCCCACGCGGCATAACCCACGTCCGCAACGACAGCCAGGTGCACAACCTCCATCTCGCCCGACTTCTCTCCGGTCGACTGCCAGTGGAACTCGGTGTTGCGGACCATGGACGCGCAGAGCGGCTGCATCTGCTGGAGGAGGGCGGCGGGGCTGCCGCCGAACAGGTTCATGGTGGACTTCACCATCGATTTCAGCGCCGGGCTGACCACAGCGTCGGCGGCGGCCCGCACGACGAGCCGCACCTCGTCCCGTCCCCTCAGCGCGGCGATGTTGCTGAACAGGTCCTCGAGGATCGCGCTCTCGACCCAGCGCAGGGCAAAGGGAGGCTTGTCGATCAACGCGCGCGTTTCGGGGAGCACGCGTGCGCGCAGGGCCGGCAGGAAGGCGCGCTGCTCAACACTGGCGATGTAGCCACGAAAGACGAAGCCGGTCACTTCGGGACGCAGGCTCTCGCTCATTTAGACTCTCCAGGCCGGGTCAGCCACTGCCATGCAGGCGCCGCCGGACTTCTTGCGATCGCGTCCAGGGCGGCGGCAACGGTTCCATCAACAACTCTTATCATCGCCATCAACCTGGCTGAACAGGCCTCGAGACAGCTTTTCAAATGCAACTCACACCCTGGTCAATGCAATGGGCACCTGCCAAGCCGTCCGCCGGCGTCAGCTCCGTCCTCATCAGCTGCCAGCAGCTCGAGCAAAATGGCGGAACGGCGCAGTTTGTGCGCGAGGAAACGAGCCGGCGCAAGAATCGCGCGGGTTTTGGGGCAGCGCTCGCTGGGAAGGGTTTTGGTGAAACAGCAGGTTCAGCAGCCAGGCCCGCGAGCAAAGGGCCTGCGCGGCCCGCTTCCGGAGCCGCGGCGCGCGGCTTGCAGTCTCCGCAAGAATGACTTCCATTACCGATCTCGTCATTGGAATGGCCGGGTCCGGTGGCGACGGAATCGTCAGCGCCGGCCAGTCTCTGATCACCGCCGCGGCCCACGAGGGCTACCACGCGCTCATGACCAAGAGCTTCGGCTCCCAGATCCGGGGCGGCGAGTCCTCCTGCCGCGTGCGCCTCTCAACTCGAGAGGTGCTCAATCCCGGCGGCAACCTGGACGTGGCGGTCGCGCTCAATTGGGAAGACTTCCTCAAGTTCGGCGCCGAGCTGCCGGTGGGTCCCGAGACGGTCATGCTCTACGAGAGCGACACGGGCGTACTGCCGGACGCCATCCCGCTCGAGGGCGTCGCGCCGCGCGAGATCCTCGCGGTCCCCATCGGCGAGATGGCGCGCAAGTCGGCCGGCACCGACAAGGCGAAAAACGCGGTCGTGCTCGGGCTCCTGGCGGGCTGGTTCGGAATCAGTCGCGGCGCGCTGCTGGGCGGAATCCGGAAGAAGTTTGCCAAGAAATCGCCCGAGGTGGCGGAGGCGAATGAGAAGGCTTTCGCGGCAGGCGAGGCGTATGCGCAGGCAAACCCCTTGCGCGAGCCGCGCAGTCTCGGCCAACCGACCAAGGCCGCGGCCGGACTGATGGTCACCGACGGGAATGATATGTGCGCGGCGGCGGCCATCTTTGCCGGCTGCCAGTTCTTCAGCGGCTATCCGATCACGCCTTCCACCGAGGCCATGCAATTCCTCTCCCGCGAGATCTGGAAGTATGGCGGCGCCGTCATCCAGGCCGAGGACGAGATTGCCGGCATCGGTGCCGCCGTGGGCGCTTCCTACGCCGGCACGAAAGCAATGACCGCCACCTCCGGACCGGGAATGTCATTGAAGACGGAGATGCTCGGCCTCGCCAGTATCGCGGAGCTTCCCTTGGTGCTGCTCAATGTGCAGCGCGGCGGGCCGGCGACGGGCTTGCCCACCAAGCCGGAGCAAGCAGATCTCTTTCAAGCCGTCTTCTCGGCCCACGGTGACGTGCTCCGCCCGGTGCTCGCGCCCACCTGCGTGGCCGACACTTTCGCGGTCACGGTCGAGGCCTTCAATCTGGCGGAGCATTACCAGACGCCGGTGATCATTTTATCCGATAGCGAGATCGCCCAGCGCAAGGAGACGGTCGGCCCGATCGACACCGCGCGTTTTGCCATCGAGCAGCGGCGCACGCCCAGCGAGGCCGAGCGCGTGAAGTACCAGCGCTTTGCCATCACCGGGTCAGGCGTCAGTCCCATCAGCCATCCAGGAATGGCAGGCGGCAACTACCTGGCTTCTGGTATCGAGCACAACGAGCACGGCGATCCAACCTCGAGCGGCGCCGTGCATGCGCGCATGAACGAGAAGCGCTTCCGCAAGTTTGAGTCGCTCAAGCAGCGAAGAGATTTAGTGGCCATCGAAGGCGACCTCGACGCGCCGCTCGCTTTGATCAGCTGGGGCTCGACAGCGGGCGTGTGCCGTGAGGCGCTCGCGCTGGCCCGCAGACAGGGACTGAAGGCAAAGCTGCTCGTACCCTGGCTGATTCATCCCATTCCTGAAGACGTTTATCGCGAGTTCTTTGTTTCAGTGCGCGCGGGCCTGGTGGTCGAGATGTCGCACCAGGGTCAGCTCTACCGTCTGTTGCGCTGCTTCATCGACGTCCCCGCCTCGGTGCGCTCGCTGTCGCGCAGCGGAGCCAACCCTTTCCAGCCGCGCGAAATCGTCGCGTGCCTGCGAGACTTGCAATGACCCAACTATTCAAAGTCAAGGATTACAAGAGCGACCTCAAACCCATCTGGTGCCCCGGGTGCGGCGACTTTGGCGTGCTGCAGGCGCTCTATCGCGCTCTGGTGTCCATCGGCCGGCAGCCGCACGAGATCGCGTTTATCTCTGGTATCGGCTGCTCGAGCCGCATTCCTGGTTACACGACGGCTTACGGATTCAACAGCTTGCACGGCCGGGCTCTGCCGATTGCGCAGGGAATCAAGGTGGCACGGCCGGAGCTCCTGGTGCTGGCTGCCGGCGGGGACGGTGACGGCTTCTCCATCGGCGGCGGGCACCTGCCGCACGCGATTCGCCGCAATCCCGATATCACTTACATAGTCATGGACAATCAGATTTACGGCCTGACCAAGGGCCAGCTCTCGCCCACTTCGCCGCGCGGCTTGCAGACGGTGACCAGCGAGTACGGCAGTCTGGAAGAGGCGGTAAATCCACTGCTCTACGTGCTCGCCTACGGCTGCAATTTCGTTGCCCAGGGTACGCCGGCCGATATGCCCGGCCTCGTATCGATGATTGAAGAAGCCATCCGCTATCCGGGGTTTTCCTTCGTCAATGTGCAGTCGCCGTGCGTGACCTATGGCGAGGACGACCAGCAGGTCAAGGCGCAGAAGGAGACGATGAAATCGCTGCAGAGCCTCGGGCACGATCCGTCGGACCGGATGGGGGCCATGGACCTGGCACAGCACTACGGCCGCGAGCTGCACACCGGGGTTTTCTACCGGAACCCGGCTCCCCCCAAGACCTTCGAGGCGCTGGTGCGCGAGCGTCAACAGGAGCTCGCCGTCAAGGCGGCGGCGCTGCCGCGGGAGCGGATCCTCGACCTGTTTCTCCAGCGTTGAGAGGGCGTTCATTCATGCAGACCATCGAGAGGAACGGAACGGACCTGAACAACCAGCAGCGGCGGGAGATCCTCCTGGGGCAGCACGCCCACCTGCGCGAAACAATCCAGGTGGCGCAGAAGGCGGCCCGCAATGTCCTGACCAATCGCGGCCCGGCCGGCGCGCTGCAGGCGGTCGTGGTCGCGCTGCAGGACGAGCTGCTCGCGCACCTCGCTGAAGAGGAGCGACTGCTCGAGCCCATTCTCGCCAGGGTCGATGCCTGGGGTCCCGTCCGTGCCGGGCTCTTGCGCGCGGAGCACGCCCACCAGCGGGCGATCCTTTCGGTCCTCACCGGACCGACGGCCTGGCCTGTCGCGACGCTGGTCGCCAGCCGAACCCTCGCCCTCTGTGACGACTTGCTCACTGATATGGAATTCGAAGAGCGTGAGTTGATGAATGAAAGCCTGCTTCGCGATGATTTGATCCTGCTCGACGCCAGCGATTCCTGAGCGGGGCAGCAGAAGCTTCACGCGATTTGCAGTGGTACTTCCCTCCCGCGTTCGCACGATCGAGCAAAGATCGCGTCTCGGCGGCAATGTCTGCGCGCGCGGAGAACGAATCTGGTGGCAATCAAAGCCGACGCGTGGCGCGCTGGTTGCAGACACTCGCTGAGGAGGAACGCCATGAATGCGATTTCGATTGAAGCAAGGCAACAGCTGCGAGACCGGCGTCTGTCGTTGATGCGGCAGTCCCATCATCCCGAGGTGGCGCAGATCGACGCCGCGCTCGCACGCATTGAAAACGGGACTTATGGAGAGTGCGAGTGCTGCGGTCGCGCCATCGGCCGGCAGCGCCTCCGGGCTATCCCGGAAGCGCTGCTGTGTCTGGACTGTAAAGCGGAGCGGGCTGCGATCCTTCAATGAACCGGCCGCTCACCGGGTGACAAGAACAGGTTGATCGCAGATCTGCACCAGCCGGTCCGCGACGCTGCCAATCAACAAGCGATCGGCCAGCCCGCGCCCGCGATGTCCAACCACGACCAGTCCGACGCGCTCTTCGGAAGCCAGCCTGGAGAGGGCGTGCGCGGGGTCGCCGCTGAGCACCCGCGTCTCGATGGAAAGCCCTGGCCGGGCCTCGCGCACCAGGGCCTCGCGCACCAGCGTCTCGGCCCAGTCACGGTGCGAGCTGCGCCACCAGCTGTATTCGGCGGAAACAACCGGCGGCGGGTCGCCTGCGCCCGGATAGCTCATGACGTGGGCGACGACGAGAGTCGCGCGCAGCGAGTGCGAAAGGCTTGCCGCGAGCGCCACGGCCTTGCGGGACTCTTCCGACCCATCCACTCCGACAATGATGCGTTCCATTTGGTTCTCCTGATTAGCGGGCTATGAGAACAGGGCGGCCGGCGGTCTGCAGCAGCTTGTCCGCGACGCTGCCAAGAAGAAGCCGGGAGACCGCGCCGCGTCCGCGGCTGCCGACCGCGATGAAGTCGGACTCGAGTTGGGCACCGAGCCTGGCGAGCGCTTCGTCGGGTGCGCCTTCCAGCACGCGAGCCTCCGATTCCGCTCCGGCCCTGGTGCATTGTTCGGCCGCCGCCTTCAGGATGAGATTGCCGGCCTCAGTCAGCTCACCAATCCAACCCGGCGGGATCACAACCTCGGGCGGCAGCGGCGAAGGCACAGGCAGTACATGCGCCAGGACCACTCGGCTGTTCGTCGCCGCCGCGATCTCTGCCGCCACCGCGATGGCCTTCAACGAACCAGCCGAGCCATCCACTCCGACGATCAGGTTCTTCATGGGGATCTCCTCAAGGAATCAAGTGGGGATATCCACGAATCGTGCCGGCCGCGCCCGACGCAGACGGGCGCAGGCGGGCGCAATATCTGCGCGCATCGCGAGCCCGGCTGACGGAAGTGGCGTGGCACGGCCGCTGCAGAAGAAGCCAAAAGAAAGCCGTCCTTGGTTCGGACCACAGCGGCCGTTGCCGTGAAATCGAGGAAGTCATGAAGAGCAATCTGTTCGTGTTGATTCTCACCGCCGCCACCTTCGTTCCGCAGCTCGCGCGTGCCGACGTGCCGATTGCAAAGAACGATGAGGCGCAGCTCAATGTCGGCGCCATGACCCAGGTGCTTGGGTTCGGGCAAAGGGTCGATGACCCGTACACTGACCACAACCGTTTGTACCTCTTCATGAAGGAAGCCCGCCTGCCCGCGAACGGCCATTACCAGGACGTCAGCTTCAATGCCGAGCTGACGCTGGGCGGGGAAGAGGCCATCGCGGCCACCAGCGGCGTGTCGCTCAGCTTGCTCGACCTGAGCATCAACCTGCCGCTGCGCTTCTTGAACGCCTCGTCGTATGTCAAGGTCGGTCAATTCAAGGTGCCTTATGGGCGCGAGCGGTTGACCTATTCGGGCAGCTCGCAGTTCATCGACCGCTCGATCCAGGATTTCGGCTTCCGGGTCGGTCGCGACGTCGGCGTCGCTGTGACGCTCAACCCCGGGCCTTTCACCATCATCGGCGGCGTCTTCACCGGCGGCGGCCGCGACGTTCCCCCGCCGCATTACCTTCCCGAGCGTCTCGGGATCCCCCAGTTCGTCGTCGCGCCGGGATCGGCGACGTCGATGACGACGCCTATGTACTGCACAACGATCTCGACCCCAGGACCACCAAAGCCGCTTTCTTCGTCAACGGCATGTATACGAAGGACTCCACCGTCGGGCACTCATCGGTCCTCAACGTGAAGTTCGCCGACAAGTCGATCCTGCTCAATAGCAACTGGAATCCTTATATCGGCAAGTTTCCCCTGTCGCAGGGCAGCTGGTGGCAGCTGGGCGCGGATGCCGCAGTGCGCACGCCCTTTCTCGGGCCTACTTCCCTCTCCGCCGAGGCGGAAATCAACTGGGCCGGATATTCAAACGACTACGGCGTCGTACACGCCGCGGGCGGGCGCGTGCAGGCCGGCGTCTCGTATCGGCCTTTCGAAATCGCGGTCCGCTACGCGATGCTGGTTCCGGACAAGAACTTTGCTTCGGGCCCGAAGCAAGTCACCGGCTCCGACGCGATGCAGGAGATCACGCCCAGCGCGACCTGGTATATCCGCGGTCAGCAGTTGAAGCTGGTGGGCGACGTGCCGTTCCTGATCTCGACGCCGGTGTTTACCGAAAAAGGAGTCGGCTCCTATCTCGGCCTCGAGCTTCCTGACCAGGCGTCCGTGCTGGCGAAGACCGGAGTCGTGAACCGGCAGACCGTGGTGGAAGCGAGGCTGATGCTGCAGGCTGCGTTCTAGAATAGCCAAGGAATTTCATATGCTGCAGATACTCAATGCAGGTCGCGCTGTCGATGCCGCGGAAGGGCCCGGCGAGCTGCTCCTCGGGTGCCACGAGCGGATACGTCGGTTCACCGCGCTCGCTGCCCGGCTGGCGTCAGCTGAAAAGGCTTCCGCGGCAAGCGTGGCTGAGACGGCGGGGCGCGTGCACCGCTACTACGCGGTCGCGCTGCCGCTGCACCAGGCGGATGAGGAGCTGTCGATTGCGCCGCGCCTCGAGCGCGTGGCGCCGCCGGAAGTGCTGGAGGCGCTGGCGAAGATGAAGCGAGAACACATCGAGTTGGACGAAGTGCTCTCGTGGCTGCTCCCGTTTTGGGAATTGCTCGCCAGGGAACCCGGTCGCAGAAGCGAGCTCGCGCCCGGAATGTCGCTGCTGGTCGGGCGCGTCCAGGCACTCTGGCGGCGCCATCTGGCGGCGGAGGAAGAGACAATCTTTCCCGCCCTGGAGAAGCTCGAAGCCGGCGAGCTCGCCCAAGTCACCACTGAGATGCGCGCGCGGCGGCTTCCCGCGGCGACCACCGCCGCGCGCTGAGCAGGCGTAAGTCCCCATCGCGTCGCTTGGTAAATCGGGCAAGACCCTGGGTCGCAGATGCAGTCAACCGAGCGCGACAGGGCCCACAACCCGGGGGCCACTTGTTCGGTGGGAACAAGGGGGTCACTCTTCAGCGGGAGTTGAAACGCCCGGTCCTTGTGCGGGTCCTGTTTCAAGGAGCCGGCCCTGGGGACTTGTCCCGGGACAAGTTGAATCATCGGTACCGGTCAATCGCGCTGTCGCTGTATCGAGAGCCGCGAGAAGCTTGCTGAGCGAGTCGATCATGTATCAATCCAAGGCATTGATTTTTTCGGCTCTCCCAGCCGCCCGCAGGGAGTCGCAATCGCTTCAGGCTGGCTCGCGAAGGTGCCAGGCATCAGGGCGCGGCAGCGTGCAGTACGGACTCAATAGCTGACCCTGGTATTTGGGGTTGGAACTCAAGCAAGTCCGATACCCTGCGAGGAAGAAAGAAAGCTTTGTGGCCACCACGATGAATGTCGCGTGTCATAAGCACTTCCAGATGTCCGCCCAGGTGTCTTGAGCTCACGTTGCAAGTCGTGATCAATGCGACGAAAGAATGGATGATTTCAAGTAGTACTTTGATCGCGTCTTGCGCCTGGGCGGGGCTTGCGATAACGCACGCATTCCTTTCTCGAGGAGAAGCCATGCGCGCTGCGGCGAACCGATTTCTCTCCCCTCTGCTGCTCCTCGCCGTCGTGACCGGGTGCAAGGACAAGGCAGGCTCCGGCGCCGCCAGTGCTCCTGCGGGATCGTCAGAAAACGCGCCGGCAGGAGCAGCCGCCGGCGCGCCGGCCGCCGGTGGCGCCGTGATTGGCGCGGCACTGAGCATTACCGGCCCCGCTGCCTCCTATGGCGCTCAGCAGCGCGCCGGAATCCAGGCGGCGGTGGAAGAACTCAATGCGGCTGGAGCGCGGCTCGAAGTCCGCATCGAAGACGATTCGTCGACCAAGGAGCAGGGCATTACCGTCTTCCAGAAATTCATCAACCTCGACAAGGTCAGTGCCATCATTGGACCGACGCTGTCGAACACCGCCAGCGCCGCCGACCCGCTGGCGCAGCAGGCGATGGTGCCGGTGCTCGCCGTCTCCAACACCGCGGCGACCGGCATCACCGATATCGGCAATTATATCTGGCGCGACTCGCTGACCGAGGCGCAGGTGATTCCGGGAGCCTTCAAGAAGGCCAAGGAAAAACTCGGCTTCAACACCGCCGGCGTGCTCTATGGCAATGACGACGTCTTTACCAAGGCGGGCTATGACGTGATGCAGAAGGCGCTGGAGAATCTCCAGATCAAGGTTCTGGGCACCCAAACCTTCGCCAAACCTGATCGCGATTACCACGCGCAGATCACGGCGCTCGCGGCGCTGAAGCCCGACGTGCTGGTGATTTCGGCGCTGGCCGACAACGCCGCCGCCATCGTCTCGCAGGCGCGCCAATCCGGCTATACCGGGCCTATCGTCGGCGGCAACGGCTTCAATAGTCCCGGCTTCCTGAAGAATGCCGGCGCCGCCGCCGAAGGAGTGATGGTGGGGACCTCCTGGAATTCGCTCGGCACCGGGCCGGCCAATCAACGATTCCTCGAGGCAATGAAGAAGCGCGGTGCCAACCCCGACCAGTTCTCCGCGCAGGCCTATACCGGGGTCTATATCCTTGCCGAGGCCATCAAGCTCGCGGGCGGCAAGACCGGCCGCGAGGATATCCAGGCGGGATTGGCGAAGGTGCATGATCTCGACACGCCGCTGGGAAAGTTCTCTTTCACGCCCGCCCGCGACGCCCAGCACGAGCCCAGCGTACAGCAGGTGAAGGACGGCAAGTTCCAGATCGTGCAGTAATGGAACAGCAGGCCCTCAATGGCCTCTTCGTCGGCAGCATCTACGCGCTCTTCGCGGTGGGCTACACGCTCGTCTTCGGGGTGCTCGACATCCTCAATCTCGCGCACCAGGCGGTGTTCATGCTGGCCGCCTTCATCGCGCTGGCGCTGGTCGCTGTCCGACTGCCGCTCTGGGCCGCATTGCCACTTGCGATGGTCGCGGCCGGTTGTATCGGCCTCGTGCTCGAGCGGGTGGCGTTCCGGCCGCTCCGCGACCGCGCCGATTCCAACATCTCCGGATTGATCAGCTCCATCGCCGTCGCCACCGTCTTTGAGGCTATCGCGATGCAGATCTTCGGACCCGATATCTCTCGCTTTTCGGAGAATACCTTTCCCGATCGCATCATTCATGTCGGCTCGGCCACAGCCTCCCTGCTGCAACTCTGTATCATCGGCATCTCGGTCCTCTTGATGGGCGCGCTCACGCTGCTGCTCGCCCGCACGCGCCTGGGACGGCAGATCCGCGCCGTGGCCGAGAGCCCGCGTGCCGCGCGAGTCCTGGGGATCAACGTCAATCGCGTCATCGCCGCTGCCTTCTTCATCTCTTCCGCGCTGGGCGGCGCGGCCGGCGTACTGTTCGGTCTGGCATTCAATTCCATTTCACCCGACGTGGGCCGCAGCGTGGAGCTCAAGGGGCTCGCGGTGATCATCCTCGGCGGCATGGGAAGCATTCCTGGCGCGGTCGCCGCCGGGTTTGCGCTGGGATTGATTGAAGTCTTTACCGTCGCCCGTTTCGGCTCTTCCTGGCGCGACGGGGTCTCGTTCGCGGTCCTCTTCCTGGTGCTGCTCGCCCGGCCGCGCGGTCTCTTCGGGCAGGCCGCGGCGCGAGAAGCTTGAAGACCTGATGCGCGATCTCTTTCTCGCCTATCAATCGTTGGTCGCCTTTGTCGGTATCAATGGCCTGCTCGCCTTGTCGGTCTATGCAACGCTCTGTTGCGGCCAGCTCTCGCTGGCGAACGCGGGCTTCATGGCCATCGGGGCCTATACGGGCGCACTCATCACCTTGCACTCGAATGCTCCTTTCATTGCCGTGCTCGCGGCCGCCGCGCTGGCACCGGCACTGGTCGCGGTGCCGCTCGGACTTCCGGTGCTGCGCCTGCGCGGCGTCTTCCTCGCCATCGCCACCATCGGCTTCGGCGAGATGGTGCGCCTCTTCTTCGTCAATTGGGATTACACCAATGGCGCGATGGGACTGGTGGCCATTCCCCAGCGTGCCGGTCTATGGACCATCTGGCTTTCGCTCGCCGTCGCGCTCTACCTCCTCGCCCGCGTGCGCGGCTCGCGCTTCGGCACGGCGCTCGAGGCCATTCGCGAGGACGAGACCGCCGCGCGCACGATGGGAATCGACACCACCGCGCACAAGCTTGCCATGCTGGTGCTGGGCGCCGGGCTGGCAGGGCTCGCCGGTGGCCTGGAAGCGCATTACACATTCATGGTCGCACCAGGGGGCTATGGCTTTGCGCGCGTGGTGGAGATGCTGGTGCAAGCGGTGGTGGGCGGCACTGCTGCTTTCTTCGGGCCGGTGGCGGGCGCGGCCTTCCTGACCGTGCTGCCCGAGGTGCTGCGCGAGGCCGGGTCGCGATTGGGCTTTGCGCCGGGGCCGTTCCGGCTGCTGCTCAATGGCCTCATCCTCCTGGCTGTGATTCTTTATCTCCCCAATGGACTGGTTTCGCTGAAGCGGCGGAAAGCCTGATGCTCTCCCTTGGGCAGGTCTCGAAGGCCTTCGGCGGCGTGCGCGCGGTGGACGGCGCGAGCTTCGAAGTCGAAAAAGGCGAGGTGCACGGCCTCATCGGTCCCAACGGCGCCGGCAAGACCACGTTGCTGAATTTGATATCAGGATTGAGCCAGCCAACCGGGGGCGCGATCTCGCTCGATGGCGCGCGCATCGATGGCCTGCCCGCACACCGCATCGCTGCCAAGGGTATCGCGCGGACCTATCAGAACATCAGGCTGTTCGCCGGCCTGTCGGCCGCGGACAACGTCGTGGTCGGGCAATACCTGCAAAGGCGCGCTCCACTCTGGCGGCGCTTGCTCCTCCTGCCCTCGGCGCGGCGCGAGGAGCGCGAGGCTCTGCGGGCCGCCGAAGAGACGCTCGCGCGCGTAGGCTTGCGCGGCCGCGCCCACGAGCGGGCGGTGAATCTGTCTTATGGCGAGCAGCGTCGCGTGGAGATTGCGCGCGCGCTGGCCGCGCAGCCGCGCGTGTTGCTGCTGGACGAGCCCACCGCGGGCATGAGCGCGCCCGAGGCCGACGCGGTCGCGCGGCTGGTTCGCGAGGTCGCGCGCGAGGGCTGCGCCGTGCTGCTGATCGAGCACAACGTCAAGCTGGTGATGGCGCTGTGCGACCGGATCACGGTGCTGAACTTCGGCCAGGTGATCGCGCGGGGGTCGCCTTCCGAGGTGGCGAAGGAGCCAGTGGTGATCGAAGCCTATCTGGGTGGCGCATGAACTTGCTCGAGGTGCGCGACTTGCGGGTGAACTATGGCCATGTCGAGGCGGTGCGCGGAGTGTCGCTGTCGATAGCAGCCGGTGAAATCGTTGCCTTGATTGGACCGAATGGCGCCGGTAAGAGCAGCACGCTGAATGCAATCGTTGGCCTGGTGCGGCCGGCGAGCGGCAGCGTGCTCCTCGACGGCCACGAACTTGCGCGAGCCCCGGCGCACGAGACCATGGCGGCGGGGGTGGCGCTGGTGCCGGAGGGGCGCGCCATCCTCGGGCGCATGTCGGTGGAGGAGAACCTGGTCATCGGCTCCGAAGCGCGGCCGTGGCCGGGCGGCCGCGAAGAGGCGCGCGCAGCGGTGGAAGGCCAGCTGCTGCGGTTTCCTTCCCTGGCCCGGAGGCGACGCGCTCTCGCGGGCGCGTTGTCGGGCGGCGAGCAGCAGATGCTTGCCATCGCGCGCGGGCTCCTGGCGCGCCCGCGCATCCTGCTGCTCGACGAGCCGTCCATGGGCCTGGCCCCGCAGCTGGTGCGGCAGATCTTCGAGATTGTCCGGGATATCCACAGCGCCGGTACAACGATCTTGTTGGTCGAGCAGAACGCGCGCATGGCACTCGCGGTGGCGCAGCAGGTCTATGTGTTGGAGCGCGGTGCAATCACCCTCGCGGGTCCGGCCCGGGAACTGGCGCAGGATCCGCGGGTGCAGGCGGCATACCTCGGCACCGACTAGGTCAATAGGCCGTGCGCGAGACGGTCCGCGCCGCGCCGCGAGCTTCCCGGGGCCCGGTGATCTGCACGTCCGCCAGCAGCTTCGCCGCCATTGGAGCGGGCGCCGTTGCCGGCCGGAAGAAGATCTCCGCGCGGCCACCGTCATTCGCGTTGGTCATGCTGAAGAAGGGTAAAAACGATTCCCCCGCCGAAACCAGACCTTGATAATCACCGAGGAAATAACCCTCCGCGAAGGGCGCGGTCCGCAGATCGAAGGGCGGCGCCAACGCTTGCTCCGTAAAGGTCTTGCCGCCGTCTGTTGAAGTCGCGAGCCACGCGGTCGCCAGCAGATGGTCTTTGTCCCTGGGGTCGTCATTGCGCAGGTCGTAATAGGTCACGCCCAGCTTGCCACCCGGCGAGAGTGATGCGGCAGGCGTGAAGGCTTGCGCACCGTTCGCCAGATTGACTTGCGCGGGCGCGGACCAATCAAGTCCGGCGTTCACCGACCGCGAGAATGCGATGCCGTCCCGCACGCCGCCGCTGAAGCGCGCATCTTCCCAGACCACAACCAGCGCATCGCCCGCGGCAATCGCGGCGAGGGCGTCTCCTGAGCGGACCGCTTTCTGGTTCTTGGAATCGAAGGCGCCGACGAATTCAGCCTGCGCAACAATCACCGGCGTGGTGGACCAGGTCAATCCCCGGTCGGTCGAGCGCAGCACCGCGATTGCAGTCTTTGGCGTGGGGCTGCTGTTCTGGGTAATCAACGACAGCACATTGATCAGTGTCCCATCGGCAGTCACTACGATCTGGTTGCCGAGGGTCTGTGCGTCCGCACCTGGATCATAAATACTTCTGGCCGGCTCCCAGCTCGCGCCGCCGTCGGTGGAACGGGCAAACCAGGTGGGCCCGAGATTGAACGGTGACGTCGGATCGGTCTGGCCGGTCAATTCGTCCCAGACAGCGTAGACATAGCGCGCGTCGCGCGGGTCGGCGGTGATGCTCTCCTTATCCATTACGTAAGACGGGTCGTTCCGTTGCTGCAGCGCGATGGGCATCAGCCAGGTCCGCCCGCCGTCAAGCGAACGGCTGGCGAGGATGGCTTGACCCGATTTCGTTCGATTGAAAACCAAGGCAATCTGGTGCGCGGTGCCGTCGGGGCCGATGGTGACCCACGGATCGCTCGCGCGCTCGTAGGTGCCGCCGGAGCAGCGCGAAAAGAGCGCTGCGGTCTGAATCCAGGTGACGCCGCCGTCAAAGGTGACGCCCGCCAGGAGCCCGTTCGCTCCACCATCGCTGAAGCGGTTTTGCTGCCAGACGCCGATGAGGTGCTTCGGATCGCGCGGGTCGATGGCAATCATCGGTTCGACCTCGCTGCCCGGATAGCTGCTGGTCCGGGCGCACGCCGGGTCGAGCGGTGACGCGGCTCCCGGAAACGTCAGGCCGGGAAAGGCCACCACCGGCTTTCCCTTGCCTCCGCAGCCGAGCACGGAGAGCACCGCCAGGCTTCTGCGCCAATGGACGTTGCTCATCAAGGCTTGATCTTTTGCCATTGCGTCTGCAGGGCTGCAGTCTCGCGCAGCACCATATCGGCTGCGCTCGAGGCCTGCTGTGTCAATGGTGAGTCGGACTCCTGCACAAGCTGCAGAGTCTCGGCGAGGCGCGAGACCCAGCGTGCAAGAGTAGGCGTCTCCCTTTTCTGCCGCGCGCCACGCTCAGGCTCTTCGCCGGTCCCCTGCAGGACTGCCAGCTTCTTTTCCAACGCGGGCGCGGGCTTTTGCTCCCGCAGTTGGCGGACTGACTCCAATGTTTCGCGCGCTCCCGCAAGCGCATCGACCAGCTTCAGCGAGATTGCGAGTTGCTGCGAGAGTGCCAAAGCAGTTGTTTTCAATCGCGGGTCGAGCGCGACAGTCAGCGTCCGCGTGAACGTCTTGCCGCCGGTGCGGAGCCAGACGGTATAGCTGCCGGGTGCCACCCACGGCCCGCGGGGTTCGCGCGGCGTATCGTGGGCTATCGCCGAAATGGCAAAGGCTGCCTTCTTCACCGGCGGCGTCGCATAGTGCAGATCCCAGACCAGGCGGTGCAGGCCCTTTTCGCCCGATGGAATGACGGCGGGCCTGATCCACCAGCGCGGAACGTTTCCTTCGTCGGCAAGCGGAGCTTGCTTGTCTTCGCTGCTGAAGTGCCGCACCGGCTTGCCAGTCACATCGTCGGTGATATCAAGAGTCACTGGCCCGGCCGTTTGTAAAGCGTAGTCAATCAATGCCCCGTCGGGCGGATTTTTTCCCGAGGGCTCATCTGGCGGCGGCGGGGTGTCGGTGTTGTTGTTCCAGCGAATGCGCAGCGCCGGCGCGGGCTGGTAGAGAACCGTCGCAACAGGGACGGGCTCGCGTAAAGGGGAGAAAGCGTCCAGGATCCAGAAGCCGCGGCCGTGCGTGGCAGCGATTAAATCGTCATCCTTGATCACCAGATCGCGAATGGAAGTCGCCGGCATGTTGTTGCGCAGCGGTGCCCAATGGTCGCCGTCGTCGAGGGAGAAGAACACCGCCTGCTCGGTGCCGGCGAAGAGCAGCCCCCGCTTGCGCGGATCTTCGCGAACCACATTGACCACGCCTCCCGCGGGCAGCCCCGCGGTGATGGCCTGCCAGCTCTTGCCGCCGTCGCGCGTGCGCAGCAGATGGGGCTGCAGATCGTCGAGGCGCAACGTATTGATGGCGGCATACGCGGTCTGCGCATCGAAGTGGCTGGCTTCGATAATCGAGATCTTCGTCCACGGCGAGAGCGAAGCCGGGGTCACGTCCTGCCACTTCTTGCCGCCGTCGCGCGTGACCTGCAGCAGGCCGTCGTCGGTTCCGGCCCAGATGGTTCCGCGATCCTTTGGCGAGGGCGCCAGCGCATAGATCACCCCCCGCTGCCACGGCTTCGACTCCTCATCAGACTTGTACTTACCGACGTTCGCCGGCAGCGCCCAGGTCTTGCGGGTCAGGTCGGGGCTGATCTTTGTCCAGCTCTTGCCGCCGTCGCTGGTCCGATACACCGAGTTGGCGGCGAAATAGAGCGTATGCGGGTCAAACGGCGAGAACACCACCGGCTGCGTGCGGATGATTCGATAATCGGGGCCAGGCACCGCCACCGGCGAGATATTCTGCACCTGCCCGGTGCGCCGGTCCCAGCGCGAGATGCGCCCGCCATACACGAGGTCCGGGTTGAGCGGGTCAGGCACCGCATAGCCGTACTCTTCGATTCCGGCAGGATGCCAATCACGCGCGGTAATGGCGCCGTCCGGGCCACGGCTGGCGACGCAGGCGGACCCGCTGTCCTGCTGTCCTCCGCACACTCGATAGGGAAAGGCGTTGTCGACGCTGGCGTGAAACATCTGCGCCGTCGGTTGGGTGTACCAGGAACTCCAGGTCTGCCCCCCATTGACGGTGACGATCGCGCCTTGATCCGAAGCAATCAGGATGTTGTCTGGATTGACCGGGTTGATCCAGAGCTTTTGATAGTCATCGCCGCCGGGGGCGCCGCGCAGGGCAGCCCAGGTCTTGCCCCCGTCCAACGACTTCCACACCACGACGCTCGCGGTAAAGACTATATCGGGATTGGTAGGGTGGACCTTGACCTCGGCGAAGTCGTCGGCTCTTTCAGCGATGCGGTCGTCGTTGGTGATCTTGACGAAGCTCTCTCCGGCGTCGTCAGACCGATAGAGCCCGTCCCCTTTTTTTGCTTGCGCGGTGACGAAGACGCGCTTGCCGTCCGTGGGTGCGATTCCGATGCCGATACGGCCGACCTTTTCGGGCAAGCCTTTGCCGATGGGCCGCCAGGTCGTGCCGCCATCGGTAGACTTGAACAGCCCGCTGCCCGCGCCACTGAATTCGCCGTTCTCCCAGGGCGCCTGGCGTGCTTCCCAAAGCGAAGCGTAGACGGTCTGCGGGTCGGCTGGGTCGAAGGCGACGTCGGCGGCGCCGGTGTCCGCGTCGCGGTAGAGAACTCGCGTAAAGGTCTCTCCGCCGTCGATTGAACGGAAGAGGCCGCGCTCTTCACTGGGACCATAGGGATGGCCCAGCACCGCCACGAAGATGCGATTGGGGTCGCGCGGGTCGATGACAATCTGCGGGATCTGTTGCCCGTCGCGCAGGCCCAGATGCTTCCAGGTCTTGCCCGCGTCGTTCGAACGATAGACGCCGTCGCCAACCGACAGGTCAGGCCGCTGGATGCCTTCGCCGCTGCCGACATAGATAATGTCGGGACTGGAAGACGAGACGGCGAGCGCTCCGATGGAGCCGGTGGGCTGCGCATCGAACAGCGGCTCCCAGGTGCGGCCGTAGTCGGTGCTCTTCCAGACGCCGCCGTTGACCGCACCGATATAAAAAAGGCCGGGCCGGGATGGCACGCCCGCCGCAGCCTTGGTGCGGCCGCCGCGCCAGGGCCCGATGGAGCGCCACTGCAATGCCTGGAAGAAAGTGGGCGCGACAGTCTGTACGAGGAGGAACGAGGCGAGGATGAAGTGGGTCATGAGTGCCGGCAACCTTACCGGAAGCGGAGGCGAGAATCCTGAATCATCTTCGTCTCGACTGGAGCCGCGCCACGCTGCGCGCGCAGTCCTGCTCGAAGACCACGGCACGCTTGCGCGCGCCGGGCGAGCTGTGCCGGGCCTGAACGTCCGCCATTCGTCAAAGTCCAAGGCACGGCGCGGGCGCCTCAAGGGCGGGCTGGTAAGAGCGTGGCATGCGCACAGGCCCGCCCGATGGATGAGCATGTCAATGCCGCCGACCAGCGCCGCGACCCGGAGTCGCTGCTCAACTGGACCGAGCGCATCATGCACAACCTCGCCGAGGAGCCGGTCGTGGTCACGCTTTGCCTGCCCGAGGACCGGCTGATCAACCTGTTGTCCGAGGCGCACAGCCAGAAGAAGGACGGCGTGCACCGGGTGTCGCTGGAGCTCTACGGATATCGATGGTATCGCGCTGGCGGGCTTGACTATCTATTGAAGCGGCGAACGTCTTGACCCTTCGAGTCTGCTATCGGGCAGGCGACGGGGCGCGCGCGCTGGTCGAGCGCGAGTGGCTGGTCACCAATGGGCTCGGAGGATATGCCTCGGGCACTATTGGCGGGACGCTCACGCGCCGCTTTCACGGCTGGCTCATCGCCGCGCTGCCGCCGCCGCAGGGCCGGGTGCTGCTGGTCAGCGCGCTCGATGACGGAGCCTACGAGTTGCAGGAGATGCGGCTGGAGCAGGGGCTGCCGGTCTGGCGGTTTCCGCTGGTCGAGCGGCGCCTGGTGCTGCCGCACGGCCGGAACGTTTCCATCGTGACCTGGCGCGCGCTCGAGTCGTTCACGCTGCGGGTGCGGCCGGCATTCCAGATTCGAGCGCACGTGGAAATGGTCGCGGCTGCCGCCCGCGAGTATCCGGTTGCGATTGACGGCCTGCGCTGCACGATTGACCTGGCGCGGCTGGAGACGAGCCGCGGCGCCTGGCGCGCCATCGAGCCTGAGACTCGCACGGTCCGGTATGCCATTGAGGCGGAGCGCGGCTACGACTGCGAGGGCCCGCTGGTGACGCCCTGCGAACTCTCGGTCGAGCTGAAGTCCGGCGAAGAAGTCAGCCTTTGGATCTCGGTGGAGACCGAGCCGACGAGCGCGCTCACCAGCGCTCCCTTGTTCGCTGCGGGCCTCGGGGCAAGCGTTGCCGCGGATTCCGGCGCATCGCTGAGCGCGACGGCTCGCGAGGCCATCCGCGTCGAGCTCGCGCGTCGCGCCGTTCTGGTTTCTGCGCGCACCGGGCTGACGGCGGAGCTCTCGCTCGCAGCCGACCAATTCGTGATTCGCAAATCGACCGGCGGCACCACCGTCATCGCGGGCTATCACTGGTTCACCGACTGGGGCCGCGACACGATGATCAGCCTGGAGGGACTCTGCCTGTGTACCGGCCGATTCGCGGAAGCGGAGCAGATCCTGCGCACCTTTGCCGCGCACGTTCGCGATGGGCTGATTCCGAACCTTTTTCCCGAGGGGCAATCGCAAGGCCTCTACCACACCGCCGACGCCACACTCTGGTTCTTCCACGCCGTCGATCGGTACTTGCAGTTATCGAAAGACACAACGCTGCTGCGCGACCTGGTACCGACTCTGCAGGACATCATCGAGCACCACCTGCGCGGGACGCTCTTTGGCATCGGTGTGGACCCGGCGGACGGCCTGTTGCGCCAGGGCGCCGAGGGCTATCAACTGACCTGGATGGACGCCAAGGTGGACGGCTGGGTGGTGACTCCGCGCCGTGGCAAGGCGGTGGAATTGAATGCGCTCTTCTATAATGCTCTTTGCAACCTTTCGAGATGGCTGGGCGGCGACGCGCGCCTGGACCAGCACGCAGCGCGCCTTCGCCAGAGCTTCAATGCGCGGTTCTATAATGCCGGGCGGGGATATCTCTTCGACGTACTGGACCCGGACGACCCGTCGATGCGGCCCAACCAGGTATTGGCCATCTCGCTGCCGAACCCGGTACTGGATCAAGCGCGCTGGAGGCCGGTGCTGGAGAAAGTGCGCGCCGAGTTGCTCACGCCGGTGGGCTTGCGCTCGCTGGGCCCGCGCGAGTCCGGCTACAAGCCGATCTACTTTGGCGATCTCCGTACCCGCGACGCCGCTTATCACCAGGGCACGGTGTGGGCCTGGCTGATCGGGCCCTTTGTCGACGCCTGGCGGAAGACCTATCCCGGCGACGATGGGCATGCGTTTCTGGGTGGGTTCGACCTGGGGGCCTTCGGGCTGGGCTCGGTCGCCGAGATCTTCGACGCCGAGCCTCCCTTCAAGCCTCGCGGCTGCATCGCCCAGGCCTGGAGCGTGGCGGAGTTGCTCCGCTGTCTCTCTTGAGACGTCAGCGAATCGAGGTCAACAACGTCTCGACCGCGGTGTGGGTATTCACGTCCAGCTCCTCCGGCGTGCTCCCGCTCGCGGTCGCTCCATTGAGCAATTGACCCT
>JANYKT010000043.1 GCA_025358085.1 Deltaproteobacteria bacterium
TGCGCACTGAAATCACCATTCAGGGGCTGACCGCGGTGCAGGCGTTTGCCGGTGGAGCCGGGCAGGGTGGGTGGACGGTGTCGCCATTCCAGGGCCGCTCCGAAGCCGAGCACAGCTCCGCCGACGAGGCGAAGAACTTCGCGCAAGACGCCGACATCGCCGGTCCGCTGGTCGACCTTCAGCAGAAAGGCAACCGGGTCGAATACCTCGGAACCGAGGACGTGGACGGCACCGCGGCGCACAAGCTTCGCGTCACGCTGAAGGACGGCGACGTGGTCTATCTCTATCTCGACCCCGACTACTTCCTTGCCATCCGCGAAGTCCGCGAGCGTCACGTGCGCGGCACCGAAGAGATCACCGAGGCGGACCTGGGAAGCTACGGACAGGTGGCGGGCGTCTGGATGCCGTTCAGCGTCGAGGAGGGACCCAAAGGACAGAAGCGCCAGGCACGCTTCAACATCGAGACCGTCGAGGCCAACGTCGAAGTTGACGATGCTCTCTTCCTCTTTCCCTCCGGCAAGTCGCCGCGCTCGATCGTGGCCGGCGCTTCCCCGGAAAAGCCGAACTTCACCGCGCCGGGAAGCGCAGCCGCCAGGCGCGCGCCGGTCCTGGACGCGGGCGTTATCTCCGGACTGGGCATTCGCAACATCGGTTCGGCGGCGATGAGCGGCCGCATCTCCGCGCTGGCCGCGCACGGCGAGAAAGACGGCAAGATCACGCTCTATGTCGGTGCCGCCAGCGGCGGCGTCTGGAAGTCGCTCGACGGCGGCACGACGTTCAAGCCGGTGTTCGACAAGCAGCCGGTACAATCAATCGGAGCCATTACCATCGACCCCTCGAATCCAAAAACCGTCTGGGTCGGCAGCGGTGAGGCGTGGACGCGCAACTCGGTCTCCATCGGCGATGGTATCTACAAGTCGACCGACGGCGGCGAGACCTGGAACAACTC
Organism: Deltaproteobacteria bacterium; assembly: GCA_025358085.1. Lineage (GTDB taxonomy): Bacteria > Myxococcota > Myxococcia > Myxococcales > 40CM-4-68-19 > JANYKT01. Next base: position 950 of record JANYKT010000043.1, read on the forward strand.
AGGGCTTCCGAAATCCGAGCGCATCGTCAAGATCCTGGTGAACCCGAAGGACAGCGACACCGTCTATGCCTGCGTGCCCGGCCGTCTCTGGAGCGACAGTCCCGATCGCGGGCTCTATAAGACCACCGACGGCGGCAAGAGCTGGGACCTGATCCTCACCGGCAAAGACCTCTCCACCGGCTGCTCGGGCCTGACCATGGACCCGAAGAACCCGGACGTACTCTTTGCCGGACTGTGGGACTTCCGGCGCAAGGGCTGGACTTTCCGCTCGGGCGGCGAGGGCCCCGATTCTCCCAGCGGCAGCGGACTGTTCCGCTCGGCCGACGGCGGGAAGAACTGGGCGCCCGTCGCGGGCAAAGGCATTCCGGAGCAGCCCTGGGGCCGGGTGGTGGTGGAAATCGCACCGTCTGATTCCAATATCGTTTACGCCATCATTGAATCGAAAGATTCGCATCTCTATCGCTCGGCCGACGGCGGGCAGACCTGGGAAGCGCGCGACAACAGCCAGTCAATGGTCTGGCGCGGGTTCTATTTCTCCCGGCTGATCATCGACCCGTTGAACCCCGACCGGCTCTTCAAGCCCAGCTATTCATTGACCCAGAGCGAGGACGGCGGAAAGACGTTTGCCAGCAGCAGCGGCGGGGCGCACGGCGACTGGCACGACATCTGGATTGACCCGCAGAATTCCAAGCATGTGATTGGCGGCGACGATGGCGGCTTGTGGTTCTCGTTCGACGGCGGCAATCGCTGGTGGAAAAGCGGGAACCTGCCGATTTCGCAATTCTATCATGTCGCGGTCGATAATCGGGACCCCTATAAAGTGTATGGCGGGCTTCAGGACAACAGCTCGTGGTCGGGCGATTCCGCTTACGGCGGCGGTATCACAAATGGCACCTGGGAAAACCTCCTGGGCGGCGACGGCTTCTGGGTCGTGCCGGACCCTACCGATCCTGAGTCCGTTTATGCTGAATCGCAGGGCGGCAACATCAGCCGCGTCGACCGGCGCCTGCAGAACCCGCGCGATATCCAGCCGCGCGCGGGCTATCGCGAGAAGCTGCGGTTCAACTGGAATACTCCCATCCAGGCCAGTCCGACCGATCCCAAAACCCTTTATATCGGCGCCCAGTTCCTCTTTCGCTCGCACGACCGCGGTGACAACTGGGAGCGCATCTCCCCGGACCTGACGACCAATGACCCGGAGAAGCAGAAGCAGGAGGAGTCGGGCGGTATCACCGTAGACAACTCATCGGCGGAGATGCACACCACCATCTATTCGATCAGCGAGTCGCCCCTCGACGCGAAGTCCGTCTGGGTCGGCACCGACGACGGCAATCTCCAGCTCACGCGCGACGAGGGGAAGAGCTGGACGAATGTCGTCAAGAACATAAAAGGTTTGCCTCAGGCGTCCTGGGTAAGCTGGGTGGAGGCGTCGCGCTTTGACAAGGGCACGGCTTATGCCGCCTTCGACCGGCATAGCTTCGGGGACTTCAATCCGTATCTCTATCGGACTACCGACTTCGGCAAGACCTGGACTCGCATCGTGGCGCCCGCGCAGGGCGTCCGGGGATATGCACACGTCATCAAGGAAGACACAGTCGAAAAGCAGCTGCTCTTCCTCGGCACCGAGTTTGGACTCTGGATCTCCGTTGATGCCGGAAAGACCTGGGCGGCATTCAAAGGCGGGGACTTCCCCAGCGTGGCAGTACGCGACCTCCAGATCCAGCCGCGCGACGGCGACCTGGTGCTGGCGACGCACGGCCGCGGCATCTGGATCATCGATGACCTCTCGCCGCTGCGCACGCTGTCTGCCGGGACGCTCCAGCGCGACGCCGCCTTCGTCGTGGGGCGGCCGGAGCAGCAGCGCATCCACGCGCAGGGCGGCTGGGCCGACGGCGACGCAACCTTCGTCGGGGAGAACCCGCCGGGCGGTGCGGTGATTACCTATTACCAGCGCACTCGACATCTCTTCGGGCCGCTCAAGCTCGAAGTGTTCGGGCCGGACGGCAAGCTGGTCGATACCATCCCCGCCACCAAGCGGCGCGGGTTGAATCGCGTCAGCTGGACCATGCGAGCGAAGCCGCCGCGGGTGCCGCGGGCTGCGTCCATCGCATTTGGCTCGTCGCAGGGGCCCCGCGTGGTGCCCGGCACTTACACCGTGCGTATGACCAAAGGCGATCAGGTCATCGAGACGAAGCTGCCCATCGAGCTGGACCGGCGCGCGCCCTGGGATCTGGCTGCGCGCAAGGCAAACTTCGACGCTGTGATGCGGCTTTCGGCGCTGTTCGGTGACATGAGCGCGCAGGTGGACAAGATCGACGCCACCCGCGCCGCGACCGAGCAGCGGATGACGGCGGCTACGGGCGACGCGGCGCTGTCCAACAAGCTGACTGCCGTGTCGGCGCATCTGGGAGAAGTGAAGAAGAAGATCGTGGCCACCAAAGAGGGCGGCGCCATCACTGGCGAGGAGCGCATTCGCGAGCACACTGACTACCTCTATGGCGCGCTCAACAGCTGGGAAGGCCGGCCCGGCAAGTACCAGCTGGAGCGCATCGAGGTGCTGGCGCGCGAACTCGAGGACGTAAGGAAAGAACTCGCGACCACGCTGGCGCTCGAGGTCCGCCCACTCAATGAGATGCTGGCGGCGCGCGGCCTCCAGCCGCTTCCGTCCACTGTCCCGGCCGCGCTGGGCACCATGCCTCTCGACGCCATCGCCCGCTGCCTCGCGGGCACCTGCGGCACTGCCTCGGTAGCCGCCGAGGTCGAGACTCGCTGATTGCCGCCTTGCTTCGGCCTCTCCCCGTCATCGGTGGAGAGGCCGAAGCACGTTTGGCGGCGCGCGTGGCAAGCCCCTTCATGCAGCGCGCGCGGCTCTCGATACCAGCGACAGCGCGATTGGCGGGCACCGATCATTCAATTTGTCCCGGGACCTGGTCGCGAAGAATGACTTGTCCGAGTTGATGAAAGTATAAGTACCGTGGGCGAATCAAGCGCGCGGGCAGCGTTGGCACCCGGCGGTGAATGAGCGTCAGCAGCGAGGGGGCAGATCCTTGCAATCCAATCTCTTTCCACCTTCGGGAATCGCGAGGACTGAGGCCATGTCCACCGAGGCCGGGGGCAAACGGCGGAAGTTGGGTCTCGCGCTTTCGGGCGGCGGTTTCCGTGCGTCGCTCTTTCATATCGGAGTGTTTCGCAGGCTGGCCGAGCTCGACCTGCTGCGCGACTTGTCCATCATCTCCGCAGTCTCGGGCGGATCGATCGTCGCCGCGCACTATCTGCAGCTGCTGCTGCCTCGGCTTGAGCGGTCGCACTCGCTGACGATGGATGAATATGTAGCGCTGGTCAGGGACGAGCTCGAGCCTCACTTCCGGGAAGGCGTGGCCCGGAACCTGCGTACCCGGCTCTTCTGGAATCCCTTGCAGAACCTCCGGATGCTCGTCACGCGGCACACCATGGGCGAACGGATGGCGGCTCTTTACCAGCGGCACCTCTATGCGGGGGCCGTTCCCGAGAGCCGGAGACGAAGCGGCCTCGCGCTGCGCGAGCTGCAATTGTCCGGCGTGAGCGACATCGAGACGCACAACGCCGACCCGGCCCATGACACCGTTCCCAAGCTCCTGATCAACGCCACGACTCTCAATACCGGACGGAATTTCCGGTTCACTGCCGCCGAGATCGGCGACCCCGTCCTCGGCTACATTCGATACGACGAAGCGTGGCAGGTCCTGCTGCACAAGAGGCTGCTCCGGGCCGCGCGCAAGGGGGCGAACCCGGCGGCGATGATGGCCATCCGGAACGCCGACCCGGAGTCAGCGGAGGGCGCCGCGCTGCGAGCCGGGAACCCGGCCGACCCCGTCACGCGGCCGACCAGCGAATGGACCCTTCGGTGGTATCGATATGCGCTCGGGGAGGCCGCGGCGCCCGAGGCCACGGCTGGGTTGCGCCAGCTGCTGGTGGTGAACGAGCAGGCGCGGTCGCGCCTGGTCAACGCGGAGTTCGAGCTGCTCCGGAACGCCAAGCTGCGAGCCTGGTATCTCAATGTCGGAGGCCTGCGAACGCTGCCCGCGCTGGGAGGCACCGCCACGGCGGATCACCACGCAATGTTCTGGAGCGCCATCGCCGACATCGACAAGGGCCTCGCGCAGGATCTGCAACCTTTTCAGGCCAGCCCCGTCGAGCTCTTCAATATCATCCTCGACCTCTACCTTTTGCGCAGCGCAGACGCGTTCGCGTGGACCGTAGCCGAGGCACTCGGCAAGCTGCGGGTGCCCGAGGCCGTTGCGGCCTCGGCCAACTTCCCGCCGGTGTTCGCCCCCTACGTCTTTTACGACCTGTACGATTCGAATACCGCCCGGCGCCTGGCGTTGACCGACGGGGGGGTCTTCGACAACCAGGGAATCACCGCCTTGCTGGAGGAGGGCTGCACCCGAATCATCGCCAGCGACGCCGGTGGCGGGTTGGACTGCGACAAGAGCCCGGCCCTGAACCGGGCGGGAATGCTTGTCCGCATGAGCGAAGTGTTCATGAACGAGGTGCGGAGTCTGCAGGTCGCGGCGCTGCGCGAAAACGTCCGGGTCACGAACGCTAAAACCGGTCCCGCCGCGAGCGCTGCGCTGGCGACGCGGTACTTCGTCGAGCGGTCCGCGTTCTTCCATGCGGGTTCCCACCCGGACGATGCGATTCCGCAGCCTCCGGGCCTGCCGCCGTATGTCAAGGATGAGCAGGTGATCGGGAAGCTCCGGACCGATCTCGATGGCTTCTCCGGCCTGGAGATGGACGCGCTGATCCACCAGGGGTATCGGCTCGCCGACCGCTTCGTGCGCACGTACGGGCTTGTCTCCGGCGTCCCTCCGCTGCCCGCTTCTCCGGTTCCGCTACCGCTCGACGAGGAGCGGACGACGGCGGTGCTCGCGGTGGGCGCGAACCGGATGATGCGCGCCCTGCGGATCATCGACTGCGACGTGCGCGGGACTGCCGCGCTGCTCCTCATCGGCCTGCTCGCGCCCCTGTTGGTGTTCGGGGTCTGGGCAATCGAGGGTCCACTCCTAGATACCGTGGCGGCCTTCGGGGGGTTCCTGCTGCGCGGGCTTCTCTGGCCTGTCTCCCCTCCCCTGGCTGTCCACGCAAGCACCCGGACGGCGGTCGGCGTGGTTCTAGGAATAGCGGCCATCTGGCTCCTTTGGGCGCGCGTAGAAACCGAGCTGTCGCGTCTCCTGAAGCCCCGGAATGCGGCACGCATCGGGTTGTGGCGCAACCAGGTCTGGTGGCTTTTTTACCTGTCGCCGCTCGCGCTCGCGCTGTTGGCCAGCGCGGCGGCGCTCGTGAGCCATGCACTGTTTACGTTCATTGTCTCGCCGCTCAGCGGCTCCGAAAACGGCGGCAATGCGAAGATTAACGCGCTCGTCAAATCGAAGGGGACACCCGCCATGGCAGCGAGCGCAACCGAACGCACGATAACCTCGTCTTCCACGGCGGAAGGTGGCGTCGCGCTGCTTTAGATCCGAAGCGAATTCGATCAGGCTATCCTCGTCCAATACCCTCTGACCTGCAGTTCCACGCTGCCGCCGCTGCTGACCGGTTGGTTGTAGCAAATGACCAGCGAGCCTCCGACCAGCGTGGTGGACGCCTGGGTGGCCCAGTCCGACACTCCTTTCCAGCTCCCGACCGGATCGGAGTCGTCGCGCAGCAGCACGCGGCCGCGGCCGCCCCGTTCCCATCCATGAGGAAAGCCTGCACCCAGATGGTTCCATTCGAATCGATAGCAACTTCGGCGCGGTACTAACCGCTCGAGTCTACCCGGCGACTGGAAGACTCGAACCGAGCCCGAAGGGGACCAGTCGCTGCCCGACCCGCGCCACTACTGGAACCAGACGTCGTGGCCGCGACGAGGAGCGCGAGAGCGACGCTCGGGCAAAGAGATCGACGAATGACCGGACAGCTCATGCAATCTTGATGGTGATCCCGGTCGCGTCCACGGTGGCGGGAAAGGTCGCGAGCGACTCAATCGCGGGGCCGCGCAGGACGGTCCCGGCGGTCGAGTACTCCGATCCGTGGCAAGGGCAGATGAGCTTTCCATCGCCCGCCTGGTAACCCACGAGGCAGTGCGCATGCGTGCAAACCGCCGAGAGCGCGGAAGCCGTGGAAACGCCGGTCCGGATGACGATATAGGAGCCGCCCGAGTTGACCTCGATCACTGCGGCGCCTCCTACCGACCCCAGCTTGGGAAATTGCGAGAACGACAACGTCGCCTGGCCGTTTTGCACGGCGACAGTTCCGTCGACGGACGATCCTGAGCTTCCCCCGCATCCGTTCAAGACCGCGGGAATCGCTCCCAGCGCCACCGGCGCCAGCACGAGAAATCGCCGCCTGGTCATCTCCTCCATGAAACGCTCCTCTGTGGATCAAAATCCGACGTAATCCAGGATGTCGGCGATCTCTTGGTCGCTCAGGACCTCTATCGAGTACAACGGCATGATACCGCCGATGTTGAAAAACTTTCCGTGCCGAACTTTTTCAACAGCCACCTGGCGCGCAATGGTGGGAAAGACGGCCAGCGTGTCCTCCGGAATGATGCTGACCTTGGTGGACAAACGCCCGTTCCCGGTATGCGGGTCCCCGTGGCAGCGGCGGCACGATCGATCGTAGACGTCCTTGCCGTGTGTCTTGTCGCCGGGCAGGTTGGTCAGAGCAGTCACGTTCTTCACCACGGTGAGCGGCAGCAGGGGCGAAGGCGCGTCGGGGCTATTTGCGGCCAGGTATTCGTACAACTCGCGGGCGCTGTCCTCGTCGGGAGAGAGCGCCCGGCCGCCCATGAACTCCGTCATGCAATAGTTGATGGCGTCGATCAGCCTCGTCTCGTATCCGCCCCACAAAGCCGGGCGATGCACGACGTTGTAGAGGTTGTAGCCGGGGTCGTTGCGAGCCAGCGGAGATTTCGCGACTTGATGGCAGGTGGAACAGGAGGCGGCGTTGAAGGGACTGGTCGACAGCGAAGAATTGGAGAACTGGCGCTCGCCGAGCGTCGCCGCCGGCACCGTCTGCGTTCCACCGCAGCCGAACAGGACCACCAATGCGGTGCAGGAAACTCTCACGGACCCACCACGAAAGAGTAGGGCACCGGCTGCACGTAGGGGCCCTGGTTGATGTCGCCGCGGAAGAAAATCGCTCGCTCGATGGTGAGGGTGAGCGTCTGGCCCTGCCGACCCGCCATCGCCTTCTTCCAGACGGCGGCGTCCGGCGTAAATGAAACCTGCGAGAGCATGGCGCTGTAGACGGCGTTCGTCTCACCCGCGTGCATGAATCTGAAGAAGTAGTTCTCGCCGGTGATGGCGGCACAGTGGGCCTCGGCCGGCTTGATCACCAGCGCCAACACCGACTCCAAAGACCTCGACCAGGCCGGCTGCCCGGGCTCGAGGCAGCTGAAGCGGACTCCGCGCTCGCGGTGCAGCGCGCAGGTGGAATGGACCGCCGAGAAGGTGAAGAGCGGAGGCTGCACCGGGTCGAGCTTGCTGCCCGGGGCGGGGGCGGAGAGCGAGGGAGATTGGCAGGCATCCGGCTTCACGGTCCCCGCGCTGTCCGCCTCGATGAATTTGACATAATTCTCGTCGCTGGTGATCGCGCCGCCATCCGCGCCTTCGCAATTGACGATGTATTCGTCCGCGCCCGCGATGCTGGACGCCTTCGAACCGCAGGCCGAGACCGCCAGTGCGAGGAGCAGCGGATGCAGGAAGCACGCGCCGATTTTCATGATCCCCTCAAGGGATGAACGCCATGCCGTCCGGAAAGACGGCGAGCGGAACAGAGGAGGTGGTGGTCAGCGCCTGCAGATCGAGGAAGGCAAACGACCCCGGCCCGATGTGGTCACCCTCGCAGACGAGGTAGCCGATCTTTCCGTCGGAGGAGAGGTTGAGGATGTGCGCGTTGAAGCAGTCTGCGTGGGAAAAGAGGATTTGACCCGCCGGAGGGGGGGCTTGTCCGGGCCCTCCGGATTTGTAGACGCGGACCGCGTCGCGGGTGGCGGTGTTCATGCACCCTTGCTCCGGCACGTAAACGAGGTAGCCGGGCGCGCTCCCCGGCGCCGGTGCAAAGGAGGCAAAGAGGGCACGCCCGCAGAGGGAGATGCTCCGGCCTGGATCGAACTTGTTGGCGACCGGATCGAAGACATCGACGCCCCCTCCGCCCGTCGTGCCTCCCCCCGCCCCCAGGCTCGAGACCCAGACCGCGCCGTCCGTGCCGACGCCGAGCGCATACGGACAACGGTTGCAGGTCGGCGTCTCAGTCTGGTTTGGCAGCAGGACCCGCTGCACCGGGAAAGCCGGGTTGGACACATCCACCACCGCGATTTCGTCGGTGAGGCAAGTCGCATAGAGCGTGCGCGCATCGGCGGAGAGCCGCGTGCCGTGCGAGGCTGGACAGATCGGCACCTTCTTTGTCACCGTCATCGTCGCCGTGTCGATCACCGCCAGGTTCGAATCGCCCTGTCGCAGATCTCCCGCCTGAGCACCCTTCCCGAGCTTCACCAGATCGTAGTGGGTCACGTAAAGAGTCTTGCCGTCGGGCGAGGTGACCAGGTCGCCCGGATTGGGATCGACCTGCGCGAACGCCGCCAAAGTTCCGTCGCTGGTCCGGAGCTTGAGGACGAAGCCGGGGATGATGCCTGTCCCATGGGCGCCGTGGGGGCCGGAGCCGGAGCCAGCCACCGCCTCGCTCAGATTGAGGTAGACGAACTGGCCGCTCGGATCAGGCGTGATGTGGTGCGGGCCTTCCAACTCGACGGGGTTGAAGCCGACCGGGATGGACCACTTCACCGTCCGCGTCACCGGGTCCACCGCCGAGAGCAGATCGCTGCCGTTGTCGGTGGTGAGGAAGAGTCCATGGAGCGGGCCGGGCGGAGAGGGATCCGACTTGTAGTCGGCCATGGTGAACGAAGGCTTGTCGGTCTTGCCGCACGCGATCCCCATCGCTGCCACGATTGTCCAACGCCAGGAACGGCTCATGATCGACTCCGTCTGCCCAGCGAGAAGGCAAAGAGCGTCAACAGCGCCCATCCATCGCTGCCGACACTTCCACAATGGGAGCCGTCTTTCGCTGTGGATGGGGCGCCGGCGTCGACTGGAGGACCGGCGTCTGACGCAGGGGCGATGTTGAGGACCTGCTGGATGCGCTGCCAGTGCGCACTGCAAGCGGTCTGCACCGAAGCGCAGGTCAGCGGTCCGAGGATCTGCGAAAACCTCATCAGCGGCTGGAACGTCTTCCCTCCGTCATCGCTGGTGCCGACGCTGAAGTTGTCGAGGAACGAGTCCCCGCAGGCGTAGATTCGCGTCGTGCCCGGACGCTGCCCGAGGCAGCGCAGGTGCGGCGCTGCCTGCTTGCTGAAGGTGGTCGCGCCGAGGGGGCGAACGTAAAGGCTTCCCCCGATCTGTCCTGCGTAGAGCGTGCCGTCCGACGCACGCAAGAACGATGTCAAGGCGCCGGAGACGGTGAGGGCGGTCTGCACGTTCTGTCCGTCGGTGGTGATGCCGATGGAGTCGTTCGTGCCGGAGACCAGCCGCAGGTAGACGGTGTTGGCATCGATCGGATCGACGGCGAGGATGGACGGCTGGGTTCCATTGGGTCCGGGGATGGTCGCGGGCGCCGACCAATGGACGCCGGAGTCGGCGCTGCGAAGCAGTACGGCGGTGCTGGTGGTGCTCCCCGTCTTATGGATCGCAGTGGCATAGATCACCCCTGGCGTTGATCGCGAGCTCTCGATTCCCGTCAGCAGGTCGACCGTCGCATAGAGCGGTGGCGTCCCGAAGGTCTTTCCACCATCGTGAGAGGCGACGGTGTTTGTTCCGTCAATGGTCGCGATGATGGCGAGCGCGAACGTCGGGTCGACCGGATCGGCGAAGATGTCGCTCACCACCGCTCCCGTGACCGAGCCGCCCGAGGTGGGCCAGGTGCAGCCCACGTCGTCCGAGCGGGTCAGGTTCACCGAGTCCGCGAGGACGGCGCCGTCGGCGGTGACCTGGTAATAGCTGACGTTGGCCGACGACAAGGATGCCGTGGACCCCGTCGTCACGTAGGGCTCGCAGACGTATCGCCAGGTCGCGCCGTCGTCCTCGGAAACAACCAGGCCGAAGTTCGATCCCAACAGGAGCCGGTGCGGCGCCGACGCGGGAAGATGAATGCTCAACTCGTCCGGAAAGGCGCCGTTGGCGCGCGCGGGTGAGGCGCCCGGGAGCGCGATCGCAGCTGCAATAGCGATCGCGACGCCCGGGCTCGGGGGAAATGGACGCGCGCGCTCTCTGAACAAATGAATGCCCCCTGTTTGCGTTCCTGCGACTTCAGCCTGTTTAGCCAACCGGAGCGCGGCGCCGGCGGCGAAGGAAAGTGAGCAGGCCCAGGAGAGCCGTGGCCCCGAGGCCGTCGATGCTGCTGCAGCCGCCGTGGGGGCGCAGGTTGACGCTGAGCTTGGCCACCTGGAAACCGTTGTCCTGGGTGGTGAACCAGACATCTCCCGAGGTCATGCCGCGATCCTTCGGGAAGCTGGGCTTGGCCGGCGCCCAGTCGACCGGGTGGTCGAAGCCAGCGCCTGCGAACGTCCAGTACTGCGAGCCTGGCAGCGTCTTCGTGCCCTGCGCGGGCGGCTTGTAGTAGGCGACCTCCTTCGGATTCTTCGGGTCGCGAATGTCGAAGAATCGCATGCCGGCGCTGAAGCAGCTGCAAGCCGCGATGGTCGCGTCGTCGGCGTCGTCGACGTTGCAGTAGTGGCAGGAGTGGCCGAAGATCGGGTTTCCCGGTCCGAACGGCGTGGTCCCGGTCGTGGCGATGCTGGCGAGCGCCTGGGTGCAGTGCGCGACGTCGGACATCTCGAGTTGAAGCTTGGAGACGATGGTGGGCTTGGTTGGGTCGCTGATGTCGATGAGCCGCGGGAAGCCGTTGACCGACTTGCCCGCCGCGCAAGCCGCTTTCGCCGCACCTGCTCCTTCGAGGTTCGGACCGAGCTCATCGGTGAAGAGGATGTAAGGCTTTCCGGCGATGGTCGTCGGCAACGCGTTCTGCGCGATCACGCTGCCGTCATCCCAGGTGACCTGGCCGACGATACGGATGGCGGGGCTGGCCTTGCGCGACTGGATGTCGCTGACGTCGAGGATGAGCAGGCCGTTGGTCCCGGGGGCCTGGTTGCCGAAACCTCCGATGATGGTGACGTAGGCCGTGTTGCCGTCCTTGCTGAACTCGAGGTCGTGGAAGATGGCATTCGTTCCGGAGGGTGGCGTGTATTGCATGAACACCTTCGGATTCGTCGTATCGCTGGTGTCGACAGCGACGAGGCTCGGAGCGTTGGTGATGGTGGTGACGTAATAGGTGTTGCCGTCCGGGGCCCACTGGCCGGCGTGTCCCTTGCTTCCCGGCAGGACGACGCTCGACTTGAGCACGGGGTGGCGGCAGTCGCCGGAGATGTCGTAGATGGCAAAGCCCGGCCCCGGCTGCTGCGCCCCGCCAAGCAGCTGGCGCTTGGCGTTCACCTTGAGCGACTCCCACGGATCGATCATCGCGCCCGACGCGTCGGCAAGGTGGTCGGTGATGACCGGATGGGCGGGATCGGTGACGTCGACGACGACGGTGCCGGGCTGTACTGGCTTGGTGGAGTTGTTCGCCTGATCGTAGTACGCGCAGTTCTTCCACGCGGCGAGTTGCCAACTGGTACCTTCGCCCTGCACCTGCCCGACCAGATCCGCGTTGCACGTGACGGCGCTCTTGTTCGCACCGCTGGTCACCTCGGCCTGGGTGGTCTCGCCCTGCAGTCCGGTCTCGATCTTATCGGTGCTGCGGCAACTCGCTTTCGGAACAGCCTGGGCCGATGCGGCCACGGGCAGGAGCAAAGCAATCCATCCCAGACGATGCAACCCGCTCAATCCGCTCATGAGGTTCCCCTTGTCGGCTCGGTATCAGCTCCGATGGTTGGGGACCGTAAAGGAAGCAAGCGAAGGGCGTCTTCCACGTTCTTGCAGGCTTGCGAGTTCTTGATCGCGGCGGCGTATTTCTACGCGCCTGCGTTCCGGTATGCGCCAGGGCTGACCTTCGCGATGCGGCGGAACACGGTGGCGAAGTGGCTCTGGCTTGCGAACCCAAGCCGCAGCGCGATCTCGGTGATCGAAAGCTTCGGGTCACCGAGAAGCAGCTTTGCGCGCGCGATCTTCTGGCGCAGGACGTATTGATGGGGCGCGAAGCCGGTGCTCTGCTTGAAGCGGCGGAGGAAGAGGAACGGGTCCAGCTGCGACAGGTCCGCCAGGCTCTGGAGCCGCAGGCTGGTGTCGACGTTATCGCCGATGAATTGCAGCACGCGACTGAGGACCTGGCTGGAGAGCCCGCCGCTCTTGGCCGGCCCCTGCCGGACTTCCGAGTACCGGCGCGCCAGGTGCGCGGCGAGCGCGGCGCCCATCGTCTCTCCGTAAAGTGGCCCCGCCGGGCTCCCGGAGCGGATATCGTCTTCGAGGGCCAGCACGCTCTGCGCGATCCAGGGGTCGTCGATGCCGAGGGCGGGGCGGAGCTCTACGTGAGTCTCCCTTGGGGCGACCGCCGCCAAAAGCTCCGGGGCGATCTCGACGAGGATGTTTTCCGCGGAGGAGAACCAACGTCCGGCGTGAGGGGTTCGCGCGGAGAGGACGTGGATACCTCGCGTGCCGATCCGAACCTTTTTCCAACCCGCGCCAGCCCATCGCCACTCGCTCTCCATCGGCTGCGTCAGATGGAGGATCACCACATGCTTGAGCAGGTAGCGCTCGGAAAACTCTCCCGCACCGCCGAAGACGCGCTCCAGCCGGATGCCGTTCCAGCGATCCCCACTCGAGAGCCCGAGTCCGGCGGATTCCCGGAGCAGCCTCCGGCCCCCCGAGTCGACCTCGACGATTTCGATGTCCTTGTCACGCACCCTCATCGACGTCGCACCCATGCTGCTCGCCCCCCCGAGGGTGAGAGCGATTACACGCAACCTTTTTGCCGAGAGGATCGTCAAGCCGCAGCGCGTTGTGGAAGCACCGTCCCGGCGGCCAGGCCTCGGTCGGACGTCCGACGCGCAATCATCAAGGCTCGCGCACTATGGCCCAGGCCGCCACGCTGCCGAAAGGGTACGTATGCGAATTCATTCCATCCTCGTCGTCGCCGCTCTCCTCCCCGCAGCCGCCCTGGCGCTCCCGCGCGGCGTGCAGCCCATGCGCGCGCCCCGCGCTGAGCAGAGCCAGATGATCGGGACCATCTCCAGGGCGGCGGCCCCGGCAAACGCGCTGCTCAACTATTACGGCGGCCACGTCCTCTCTAATGTCCATATCGTCCCGGTCCTCTGGGGCGCGAACGTTCCGTCCGAGGTCGCGAATGGCATCGGGCCGTATTACGCCGCCATTGCCGACAGCACCTATTTCGATTGGCTGGCCGAGTACGATACGGACCTCACCGCATTCGGCGGAGAGACCGGCACCGGCCAGCACATCGGCCGTGGCACTGCCGAGGCAACCATCACCATTCATCCGTCGATGATCTCGACCAGCATCACCAATGATCAAATCGTCTCCGAGCTGCAGGCGCAAATCAACGCCGGCCACCTGCCCAGGAACAACGCCAATTCGCTCTATATGTTTCACTTCCCGGCCGGAATGAAGATCACGATGCCGGACGGCAACGGCGGCACCGCGGGCTCGTGCACGCAATTCTGCGCCTATCACAACACCATCGCCGCGAGCCCGGTGAACATCTTTTACGGCGTCATGCCCAACGTCACCAGCGACGGCTGCGAGGCCGGCTGCGGCCCCATCGGTGGCGGCTTCAATAACACCACTTCGGTCGCTTCTCACGAGCTGATTGAGACCGTCACCGACGCTGAAGTCGGCCTCGCGCAGAACAGCGCGCCGCCGCTGGCCTGGTACGATCCGCAGGGCTCGAACGGGGAAATCGGTGATATCTGCAATGGCGATCAGGGCACGGTCAGCTCGCACGGCCAGAGCTGGACGGTGCAGAACGAGTACTCGAACAGCAAGGGTACCTGTATCGCCAGCTCCCAGGCGCATGACTTTGCGTTGCGCATCGCCCCGGGCAACCTGGCGCTCGCCGCAGGCGCGAGCGTGAAGTACTCGGTCACCGCGGTGGGCATCGGCGGCGGGGCCGGCACAATCACACTCGATAGCAGCGGCTTTCCGGCCGGCCTGACCGCCTCGCTCAACAAGACCAGCATCTCCATCGGCGACACCGCGACGCTGACCGTGTCGGCGACCACCGCCGCGGCCAACGGCGCCGCCGTCTTCAGCATTCACGGCACCGCCTCGGGGATCACCAACCGGGCCAAGGGCACGGCCACTGTCTCCGGCGGCGGCACCGGCGGCGGCGGCCCCGGTACCTGCCCGGCTGGCACCATCAATGTCGGCGGCGTCTGCGTCCCGATTCCCGCCGGCGGCGGGGGCTGCTCCACCACCGGCTCCAGCTGGCTCGCGCTGCTCGGGCTCGGCGCCGTGCTCTTCGCGCGCCGCTCGCGTCGCCAGCATTCAAGTGCGAGCCATTCAATCCGGTAGACCAGCCGGTAAGTGCCGGCGCAGCCTTGCGCAGTTCAGGGCAACAGCAACAGCGAACTGAAGCGACCGACGGTGGCAATCACCAGCTGGCTGGTGGCGCGGGTGGCAGCAACATAGAGCGCCCGCCGCGCCTCCGCTGTGTCTGGATAAGCCACCTGCGAAACGTCGGGCAAGATGGCGACATCAAACTCAAGACCTTTGACTTCCTGCACGCAAGTGACATTGACGCCGGGACCAAAGAGAAATCTCCCGTCAAGCGCCAGCCGGCAGTCGAGGCCATGCCGCAGGTCGCGCGCGAGGCTCCGCGCCGCGTCCGGCGAGCGGCAAATGAGCGCCACGCTCGCGCCCGGATCCTGGCGCTGGAGTTGGTCGATCTCTTCGAGGAGCCAGGCCGCGCGGTGAAAGGCAGTCTCCAGACAATGCGCCTGCAGGCGGCATGGCTCCCCCTTGAGGATGCCCCGCGCAAAAGCGGTCACTTCCGGCGGACAGCGATAGTTCATCTGCAATACCGCGCGCTCGGTCTCAGGCACTCCCAGCTCGGAGAGCGTGAGTTCCCAGCCGCCAAAGAACGATGCCGGATCCACCTGCTGCGCGGCATCGCCAGATACAATCATCGTTCCTTTGGTAGTAAGCGCGCGGCCGACCAGCGCGAGCTCCACCGGCGCCAGCTCCTGCGCCTCGTCCAGCACCAGGCACGAATAGCGTTTGGGCCGCACCGCGCGCGTGCCGTGGCGAAACCGGTCGAGCTCGAACAGCAGCGCGTAATCCTCCGCATCGATCGTCCCCGCGTCCTCGAGCGGCGTGCCCGAGTCGATGGTGCGGCCGTCCACCGTCACCAGCCGCTCCGCATCGACATGCGCGTGCTCGCGCTCGGTGGTCTCGCTGAACTGGACGTGCGTGTGCTGAAGCGTGTCGCGCAGTCCCCCGGCCGTCAGTACGGGGCCAAGCTGTTCGAGCACCGCGCTGTCGCCGAACAAATGCTCGAGATCGCTCCGCCGCACCGGGCCCACGAAGCTGCGCCCGATCTGCGACAGGAGTGGCCGCAAGAGCGGGTTGCGCTTCAATGCCATGGTCGCGCTGCTGGTATTGACGCTCTCGCGCCGCGGCAGCCCGCGAAAGGCGCGCCGGGCCTGCATCTGCGCAAAGCGCTCGTATTGCCAGACTTCGATGGATCCTGCGCCCCGCCCGTCGCCGGCAAAGCCATTCCCCGCGCTGTCGCGCTCGATCAACCGCACCACCAGCTGCCGCAAGCCTTCAGTCGGTACGATCACCGCGGCATTGAATTTGCGCGCAGCCGTGCGCCGTAGCGCGAGCAGCCGATAGAGCGCCACGGTGGTCTTGCCGAAGCCGGCCTCGCCGAGGATCAAGACGTGGCGCCGCGGCGGCAGGTCCACGATGCGCTGCTGCTCCGGGTCGAGCTCGAATTCACTCGCGCGCCGGGTAGAAGGCCGCAGCACCGCGGGGGCCGCGCGAGGCCTGGGCTCCCAATCCGCGGAGCGCTCGAAGACCTCCGCCTCGGTCACCACCCTCACCAGCTCCCCAGAGGTGAAGGCGAGCAGATTTTTCTCCAGCAGCCTGCCACTCGCGACGCGGCCGTCGATCTCGATCTCGTACTCTCCGCTTTCCGAGGCAGCGAAGAAGATTTCGGCGAGCGGCGCGGTCTGCCAATGAATAAGAACGGCACCATTCGCCGATCGGTTGTCCGCGCCCAGCAGCACGTCGCGCACGTGGCCTTCCGTCTCGATGCGCAAGTGCGCGAAGCAAGGCGGCCCCTCCTGCGGCAGGACCGGCGAGGCCGCCTGCAGGACCTCAAGAATGCCGCGGATGCGCTCGGGGATCACGCGCGGTATGCTTGCCGCATGCCCGACCTTGACGTCAATGAAATGGCGAAGGTGTCCCGCCTCTTCGAGGCACTTGACAACACCGGCCGCCGCCGGCTGCTCGACCTCGCCGGCAAGCGCGAGGCCGCGGAAGGCGAAGTCATTTGCCGCGAGGGCGAGAAAGGCGGCGAATTTTACGTCATCGTCAAAGGTGAAGTGCGCGTGTCCTGCGACAGCCTCGAGGGCGAGAAGGAGGTGGCGCGCCTGACCCACGGCGCCTTCTTCGGCGAGATGGCCGCGCTCAACGGCGACCATCGCAGCGCCACTTGCACCGCCGTTTCCCCGACCGAACTCATCGTCTTCCCCTATGCCGCCGTTGAGCAGTTGTTTTCGGAATACCCGGGCGCGCGCGAGCTGCTGGTCAAGACGTCAGTGCTGCGCAGCGAGCGCATGTTGGAGAAGATGATGGAGTAGCATCCCGCCGCCGCGCGCGACCAATTTTTGCGCGCCTTGAGCCCCGGGGTTTTCGTGGTCCAAAGAAGCTTGCTGGTCGTTGGAATTGTCGTGCTCGTCGCTTGTGGAAAGAAGGAGTCGGAAGGCGCGCTGGCGAACAAGGCGGCAGAGGCGCCGCCGGTCGTAGTCAAGCTGGCCGCGATCGAACAGCGGCCCATGCCGCGCTTCCTCGCCGTGACCGGGTCGTTGAAAGCCGAGCGCGACACCGAGGTCGCCGCCGACGCCGCCGGCAAGGTGCTGGAGACGTTCGTCGAGCGAGGGAGCGTGGTGGCGCGGGGCGATCCGCTGGTCCGCCTCGATGTCCGCACCGCGCGGCTGGGCGAGACGCAGGCGCGGGCACAGGCTCACCTCGCCGAGCAGAACGCCGCCTTCGCGCAGCAGGAGTGCACGCGCGCAGACAGCCTCTTCAAGTCCGGTGTCATTCCCCAGGCTGAATACGATCGCCGCAAGACGGTTTGCCAGACAGGCGACGACTCGGTCCGCGCCGCGCACGCCGTGGCCGCGCTGGCCGAGAAGGGTGTCAATGACACGCTCGTCCGCGCGCCCTTCGCAGGCGTGGTGGGCGAGCGCTTCGTCAATGTGGGTCAATATGTCAGCCCCTCCTCGCGAGTCGCTTCGGTGTTTGTCATCGACCCGCTGCGGCTGGAATTGACGGTCCCTGAGTCCGAGGTCTCCGCGGTGCACCGCAATCAGCCAGTCGAGTTTCGCGTCGCTGCCTGGCCCGACGCCACTTTTGCTGGAACTGTGAAGTTCCTCAGTCCGAACCTGCGCGCGCAGAGCCGTGATCTGGTGGTCGAGGCGGTGGTGCCCAACAAAGATGCACGGCTCAAGCCCGGCATGTTCGCTTCGGTCAAACTCGACGTCGGCGAAGCGCCGGTGCCGGTGGTGCCCGCGGCGGCGCTGCGCCGGGGCGAGGTCGCCTCGAGCGTATTCGCAGTGGTGGACGGCCGCGCCAGCGAGCGCGTGGTGGAACTGGGCGAGCCGCGCGACGGCGTGGTGCCGCTGCTCTCGGGCGTCAAGGCCGGCGAGAAGGTCGTGCTCTCTCCCGACGAGAAGCTGCGCGACGGCACGCGGGTCACGGAGTAATCGATGCAATGGCTCGCCGACATCTGCGTGCGCAGGCCGGTCTTTGCGACCGTCCTCATCCTCGTCATCTGCGTCATCGGTGCTTTTGGATATGGGAAACTAGGCGTTGATCGCTTTCCCAAGATCGACCTGCCCATCGTCACCGTGACGACGCGGCTGCCAGGCGCCGCTCCCGAAGACGTCGAGACCGAAATCACCGACAAGGTGGAAGAGGCCGTCAATACCATCTCGGGTATCGACGAATTGCGCTCGGTGTCGGCCGAGGGCACCTCGCAAGTCTTTATTACTTTCCTGCTGGAGAAGGACGGCGACGTCGCCGCCCAGGAGGTGCGCGACCGCTTGAACACCGTGATTCCCGACCTGCCGCGCGGAATCGATTTGCCCCTGGTCACCAAGCTCGACCCCGACTCGTCGCCGGTGCTGTTCATTGCCTTGGAGGCGCCGGGCAAGGACGTGCGCGAGGTCACCGAAGTGGCCGACAAGCGCGTGCGTCGCTTGATTGAGAGCATCTCGGGAGTGGGCCGCGTCGCCATCGTCGGCGGTCGCAAGCGTCAAATCAATATTCAATTGGATCCATTGAAGTTGCGCAGCCTGCAGCTGACCGCCGCCGACGTGCAGCGCACCATTGCGACGCAGAACCTGACCGTTCCAGGCGGGCGCATGGAGAGCGGACCTTCCGAATTGACCCTGCGCGTGCACGGCCGCGTGGGCCGCGCCGCGGAGATCGGCGACCTGGTCATCCGCAGCGTCAATGGCGCGCCGCTGCGCATCCGCGACGTGGCCGTGGTCGAGGACACCGCGGAGGAGGAATCGTCGGTGGCCGAGCGCAACGGCGCGCCCACCGTGCTGCTCACCGTGCGGAAGCAGTCGGGCTCCAATACCGTCGAGGTCGCCGGTCAGGTCCGCGCCCGCCTCGAGGGCGTGCAGAAATCCTTGCCTGCCGGCTATTCGCTGCAAGTGGTCCGCGATGACTCGGGCGTGATCAAGACCAGTGTCGACGCGGTCAAGGAGCATTTGATTGCGGGCGCCATCCTGGCCGCGCTGGTGGTGCTGCTCTTCCTCGGCAACTGGCGCAGCACCATTATCGCGGCCATTGCGATTCCCACTTCCATCATTGGCACCTTCGCGCTGATGTGGCAGCAGGGCTTTACCCTCAATACGATTACGTTGCTGGCTCTGGCGCTGGCGGTCGGTATCGTCATCGACGATGCCATTGTCGTCCTGGAGAATATTTTCCGCTTCGTCGACGAGAAGGGCGTGAAGCCATTCGAGGCCGCCATCGAAGCGACGAAAGAGATCGGTCTCGCGGTGCTCGCCACCACGCTCTCGCTGATTGCCGTCTTTCTTCCGGTCGCGTTCATGGCCGGAATCCCGGGACGCTTTTTGAAAAGCTTCGGGGTGACCATGGCCTTCGCCATCACGGTCTCTCTATTGGTCAGCTTCTCCCTGACTCCCATGCTCGCGGCGCGCTGGCTCAAAGAGCGCCCGCTCGATCACGGCACGCGCAAGAAGCCGTTCCTCGAGCGCATCGTTGATGTCTTCTATCGGCCCATCGAGCGCTTCTATATCCATGTCCTGGGCTTTTCGATGGCCCACCGCTGGGTCATCGTCGTGGCTTGCGTATTCACGCTTGGGTCCTGTTTCCCCTTGGCCGGACTGGCGCGCAAAGGCTTTTTGCCGGTCAATGACGAGGGGCAGTTTGAAGTCAATGTGCGCGCTCCCGAAGGCAGCAGCATTGCCGCCACGCGACTCATCGGCGACCGCATCGCCCGGCAGATCCGCGCGCTGCCCGAGGTGGACCAGGTGGTCCTCCGGGCCGGCGACGACGAGCAGCGAACGCCCAACCTCGCGAACGTCTATGTGCACCTGACCGATCCGCGCGACCGCAAGCTCACGCAGGACGAGGTCAAGGCGGTGGTGCGCGAGAAGATCGTCGCGCCGCTGCTCACGGATCTGCGCATCTCTATCGGTGATATCTCGGCCTTCGCGGGCGGCGGCTTCAGCACGGCCAAGATTCAATATGCCATTTCCGGGCCCGACTTAGGGGTGCTCGAGCGGATCAGCAACGACGTCCTGACGAAGTTACGCAAGGTGCCGGGCGCGGTCGATGTCGACAGCTCGCTCATCTCCGGAAAGCCCGAGTTGGGCGTCTATGTCGATCGTGGACGGGCTGCCGACCTGGGCGTGCAGGTCGCCGACATTGCCAATGCGCTGCGGCTGCTGGTCGGCGGCGACAAGGTCGGCACCTACGAGGAGAAGGGCGAGGAGTATGAGATCCGCGCGCGCGCCGCGCACGGCTATCGCGCTGACGAGGCGGGCCTGCGGGTCATTACTGTCCCTTCCACCAGGGTGGGGCAGGTCGAACTGGCGGATGTCGTCCAGCTGCGCAAGTCGGTGGGCCCCGCGGCAATCAATCGATTGAATCGCCGCCGGCAAGTGGTGATCTATGCCAACCCGGCGCCCGGCTTCGGCGAAAGCCAGATCGCCGAGCCGCTGGCGCAGATCATCGCCGGCGAGAAGCTCTCCGGCGAATACGTCGCCGCGGCGGCTGGCAACACCCGCGAGACCGCGCGCACGGCGCAGAACTTCGGACTCGCCTTCCTGCTGTCATTCATCTTCATGTACCTGGTGCTGGCCGCGCAATTCGAATCCTGGCTGCACCCGATTACGATCCTCATCTCCCTGCCGCTGACGCTGCCGTTCGCCATCGCCTCGGTCATCCTCTTTCACCAGGCGCTGGATATCTTCTCGGCGCTCGGTATCCTGGTTCTCTTCGGCGTGGTGAAGAAGAACGCAATCCTGCAAATCGACCATACCAATGGTTTGCGACGCCACGGAATGCCGCGGCTGCAGGCAATCCTGACCGCCAATCGCGATCGATTGCGGCCTATCCTGATGACTACGCTCGCTTTCGTCGCGGGGATGATTCCATTGGTGCTCTCGCGCGGCGTCGGCTCGGGATTCAATCGTGCTACTGCGGGCGTGGTGGTGGGCGGGCAGGTGCTCTCCTTGCTGCTGACGCTGCTGGCGGCGCCAGTCTTCTATTCATTGTTCGATGACCTGTCGAAAGTACTGCGCCGCCTGTTTCGCCTGGCGCCCAGCACTGAATTCGCGCCCGACACGCCGCGGGCGGACGGGACGGCGTGACCCGCTTGCGCGCTGCCGCCTTCTTCGACCTCGACGGAACGCTGCTGACCGTCAATTCGGCCAAGCTCTGGATCCGGCGCGAGCGGCGCCTGAATCGCGTGCGCAAGCGGGACATGGCCCAGGCCGCGCTGCTGCTGGGCGGCTATTCGCTCGGCTTTCTCGATATGGAGCGGGCCTTGAAGACCGCGCTCGCGCCGCTGCGCGGCCGGCCCGAAGCGGAGATCCGCGCCGAGACGCAGATCTGGTGGCGCGAGGATGTGCGGAACTTCATCGCGCCCGGCTGCCGCGCGGTGCTGGACGAGCACCGGCGCCGTGGAGATCTTCTGGTCCTGCTGACCTCGAGCTCCCGCTATGCCTCCGAAATGGCCCGCGAGGAGTTCGGCCTCGATGAATGCCTGTTCCAGAAGTATGAAGTCATCGACGGCCTCTTCACCGGCCGGCCACTCTTGCCCATCTGTTATGCCGCCGGCAAAGTAACCGTGGCGGAAGAATGGGCGCGCTCGGCCGGGGTCGATCTCGCCCTCTCCAGCTTCTACAGCGACAGCACCACCGATCTGGCCATGCTCGCGCGGGTCGGCCATCCCTATGCCGTCAATCCGGACCCGCGCCTCTGGCTCGCCGCACGCCTGCGACGCTGGCCCCGGCTCGACTGGCGCCGCGAGCTCTAGCAAAAGGGAGGAGGCCCCCGGGCGTGACTTCTACGTTCGCTGTAGGCTGCGCCTTATGGCCAGGCTGGAGGTTAGCGCCGTCTCCCTCCGCTTCGGCGGCGTAAACGCGCTCCGCGAGGTGAGCTTCTCCGTCGCCGACGGCGAACTGGTGGCGCTGATCGGGCCCAATGGGGCAGGGAAGACCAGCCTGCTCAACTGCATCAGCGGAGTCTGCCGGCCGCAGTCGGGCAAGGTGTTGATCGACGGCGAGGACTTTACTTCCCTCCGTCCCCACCAGCGCGCGCGGCGCGGGCTCGCCCGCACCTTCCAGAATTTAGGCCTGTTCAAGGGAATGACCGTCCTTGAAAATCTCCTGGTCGGACGGCACACGCACCAGAAGTCCTCGGTCCTCGCCGGAGGTCTCTGGTTCGGCCGCGGCCGCCGCGAGGAACAGGGGCAACTCGAGGCGGTGCTTGCCATCATCGAGTTTCTCGAGCTGGGCGACCTGCGCGATCGGCTGGTCGGGACGCTCGCCTATGGCCTGCAGAAGCGGGTCGAGCTGGGCCGGGCACTTTCGCTGGAGCCCAGGGTCTTGCTGCTGGACGAGCCGATGGCAGGGATGAACTCCGGGGAGAAGGACCAGCTTGCCCGCCTCATCATCGAGGTCAACGAGCGGCGCCGCACCACCATCGCGATGATCGAGCACGACATGGGGATGGTGATGAACCTCTCGCACCGCATCTGTGTGCTCGACTTCGGCGCCAAGATCGCCGACGGAACGCCGGAAGAGATTCGCAACCATCCCGGCGTGCAGGCGGCTTATCTGGGGCAGAAGGCTCACTGATGGAGCTCTTCCTCCAGCTGCTCCTGAACGGGCTCGTGGTCGGCGGCATCTATGCGCTGGTCGCGCTCGGGTTCGTCATCATCTACAAATCGAGCGGCCTGCTGAACTTTGCTCAAGGCGAGTTCCTCATGCTGGGCGCCTACGTCTGCCTCGCCATCCTGGAGGAGACGCGCGTCCCGTTCGTGGCGGCCTTTCTTCTCACGCTCGTCTTCTCCGTGGCGCTGGGCCTCCTGCTCGAGCGCGTCGTCCTCCGCCCGCTGCTCGGCCAGCCTCTTATCTCGGTGATCATGGTGACGCTCGGCCTCTCCAGCGTGCTCAAGGCGGTGGTTCAAGCCCTCTGGGGGAGCCACACCCGGCCTTTCCCGCCGGTGTTCGCTACCGAGCCGGTGATGCTGGGGCCGCTGCCGGTCTCACAGGGGTATCTATGGAGCCTGGGCTGCGTCGCGCTGCTGCTGGTCCTGCTTACCTTGTTCTTCCGCTTCACCCGGCTGGGGCTCGCCATGCGCGCCACCGCCTTCTCGCAGCAGGTCGCGCTCTCGATGGGCATCCCGGTGCGGCGTATCTTCGCGCTCTCCTGGAGTATCGCGGCGGCCGTCTCCGCGGCAGGCGGGATGCTGCTGGGCGCGATGCGCGGCGGCGTGGACGGGTCCCTCGCTTTCTATGGTCTCAAGGTGATTCCGGTGGTCATCCTCGGCGGCATGGACAGCATCAGTGGCGCCATCGCGGGCGGTCTGATCATCGGCGTGCTGGAAAACTTCTCAGGCGGATATCTCGACCCGCTGGTGGGTGGGGGCGCCAAGGACGTAGCTCCATTCGTCGCGCTGGTGCTCATCCTCATGGTCAAGCCCCACGGTCTGTTCGGCACCGCCCATGCGAGGCGCGTGTGACCCCGCCTTCGCTCCGGCTCTTCCGCACGCGAGCGGGCCTCCCTGCGCTGATGGCCTTCTGTCTCGCGCTCTGCAGTCTCCCCGCCTTCGCCTCCTCCTATTGGCTCGACGTGCTCTGCCGCATCGGCATTGCCACCATCGGCGCGATGGGCCTGAACATCCTCACCGGCTCGACCGGGCAGATCTCGCTCGGAAACGCGGCTTTCCTCGCCGTCGGCGCCTATGCGACCGCGGCACTCGCGGGCCGCTTCGAGCTGCCCTTCGTCGTGGTCATCCCGCTCTCCGGCGCCATCGCGGCAGTCACGGGGATGCTCTTCGGCATTCCCTCCCTGCGCCTGCGTGGGCTCTATCTCGCCATGGCGACGCTCGCCGCGCACTTCATCGTCATCTTCATCGCGGTGCACTGGGAGTCGGTCACCGGCGGCGTCAACGGCCTCGCGGTCCCGGCGCCCAGCCTCTTTGGCATCGAGCTCGACGACGACCGGCGCCTGTTTCTCCTCATCCTGCCCCTCGCCGTCCTGCTCCTTCTCTTCGCGCGCAACCTCGCGCGCACCCGGCCCGGCCGCGCCTTTATCGCCATCCGCGACCAGGACATCGCGGCCGAGGTCATCGGCATCGACGTCTTCCGCTACAAGCTCATCTCGTTCGCGGTGAGCTCGTTCTATGTCGGCGTGGCGGGCTCGCTGCTCGCCTACCAGGCGCGGCTGATCAGCCCCGAAAACTTTCCCATCACGCTCGCAATCGATTACCTGGCGATGATCATCGTCGGTGGCCTCGGCAGCGTGCTGGGCTCCGTGCTCGGCGCGACCTTCATCACGGTCTTGCCCGAGGCGCTGCGCGTCGGCAGCGGGTCGCTTTCCGGTCGTTATCCGGCAATGGTGGAGCTGTTTGCCTCGCTGAAAATGGGCGTCTTTGGCCTGACCATCATCCTCTCGCTCGCTTTCCAACCACAGGGGATGGCGGCGAGGTGGCATTCCTCGAAAATTTGGCGGAAGGTACCCGCCTCCTGAAAGGGGTGCCCGATGAACCGCAAGCTCTTTTTTTTCTGTCTCTGCTTCCTCTTCGCGAACGTTGCGCGCGCGCAGACAGGCGCCGAAATCAAGGTGGGCGGCCTCTTCGACCTCACCGGCATCACCTCGGACGTGGGCAAGCCCTACGCCCAGGGTGTGCGCGACGGCGTCGCCTGGACCAACGCCAACGGCGGCATCAACGGCAAGTCGATCAGGCTCATCGAGGCGGACTACGGCTACAAGGTCCCCGAGGCGGTGGCGGCCTACAAGCGCATGGTCGCCGACGATAAGGTCATCATGATCAATGGCTGGGGCACCGGAGACACCGAGGGTCTGAAGGAGTTCGTCAACAAGGACAAGATCCCCTACTTCTCGGCGTCGTTCTCCGCGCACCTCACCAACCCGGCCAAGACGCCCTACAACTTCTTCGTCGCGCCGACCTATTCGGACCAGTTGCGCGCCTGGCTCAAGTGGGTGAAGGACGACTGGAAGGACAAGAGCCGCAATCCGCGCGTGGCCTTCATGTATGGCGACAATGCCTATGG
Organism: Deltaproteobacteria bacterium; assembly: GCA_025358085.1. GTDB lineage: Bacteria > Myxococcota > Myxococcia > Myxococcales > 40CM-4-68-19 > JANYKT01. The sequence goes on from JANYKT010000043.1 coordinate 25,986, forward strand.
CAAGAGCCCCGTCGAGGCCGGCCGCCAGTATTGCAAGGAGATCGGCGTGGACCTGGTGGAAGAGACCATCTTGCCGGGCGCGTTCCAGGACGCGACCAGCCAATTGCTCGGTATCAAGCAGAAGGGCGCCGATTACGCCTATATCAACGTCACCACCACCGGAACCTCCACGGTCCTCAAGGACGCGCGCAAGCTCGGGCTGCCGATCAAATTTGGGTCCAATCCTTTCGGCTTCAGTGAAGCGCTGCCGCTCGTCGCCAAGGAGGCGGCCGAAGGCGTGGTAGGCGTGATGCCGGACGTGCCGTTTGGCGAGAAGGTTCCCGGCATGGCGCGCATTACGCAATTCCACGAAAAGAACCATCCCGCGGATATGCACGACGCCATCTACGTCCGCGGCTGGACCTATGTGCTGGTCTGGTCCGAGGCGCTCAAGCGCGCAGACAAGAAAGGCGCGCTCACCGGTGAAGGCGTCAAAGCCGCCATGGAGACTTTGAACAACTTCGACCTGGGCGGTCTCACCGACAACGTGACCTACACCCCGACCGACCACCGGCCGGCCACGCGCACGCCCATCTACACCATCAAGGGCGGCAAGCTGGTCAAGCTGAACTCGTACGATATGCCGCGCAAGCCGGAGTGGCTGGGGCTCTGAGCGTGCCGGCCCCGCTGCTCAGACTCGACGCGGTAGAAGTCGTGTATGACGGCGCGATCCTGGTGCTGAGAGGCCTGTCGCTCTCGGTGCCGGAGGGCAGCATCGTCGCGCTGCTGGGCCCCAACGGGGCGGGCAAGAGCACCACGCTAAAGGCCATCTCCGGGCTGCTGCGCGGCGAAGGCGGCAAGGTCACCAGCGGGAGCATCGAGTTCCTCGGCGAGCGCATCGACGGGCTGCCTCCCGAGGACCTGGTCCGGCGCGGCATCTTCCACGTCATGGAAGGTCGCCGCGTCTTCGAAGAGCTCACCGTCGAGGAAAACCTGGCCATGGGCGGGTATACCCGGCACGACCGGCCAGGCCTGCGTCGCGACCAGGCGCGCTGCTACGAATACTTTCCCATCCTCGGCCAGCGGCGGCGGCAGCTGGCAGGATATCTCTCCGGCGGGGAGCAGCAGATGCTGGCGCTGGGCCGCGCGCTGATGGCGCGGCCGCGGCTGATCCTGCTCGACGAGCCGTCGCTGGGCGTCGCACCCATGGTGGTGGAGGAAATCTTCCGGCTGCTTCGCCGCATCAACGAGGAGGAGAAGACGACGTTGCTCCTGGTCGAGCAGAACGCGCGGGTGGCGCTGGCGATTGCGCACCACGGTTATGTGATCGAGAGCGGCCGGATGGTGCTCGAGGGAAAGGCGGCTGACCTCGCTGGCGACAAGACCGTGCAAGACGCCTATCTGGGCGGCGGCCAGCAGGCGGGGCGCCGCGCTCGAACATCGCTTATTAGTTGAGATGCAGGGAATTCGCCGGGGCACCGCCCGGACGTTTGCCGGGAGTTTTCCATGACCGATACGCAATCGAGCATCGACCCAAGCGATCGGGTCCGCGACTCTACCGTGCGCTTCCAGCGTTTCCTCGAAGAGGAGGTGGCTCCGCTCGAGAAGGAGCTCGCCGGCCTCCGGGTCGGGACGCCAAGCCAACCGCACCACGACGAGGCGGGCCGCATGCATCCCGCGGTCTGGGAAGCCAGGCGGGAGGTGCAGCGGCGGTCGGGCGCGCTGGGCTTCTACGCGCCGCACATCGGGACCGCGTCCGGCGGCGGTGGCTTCAACCGGGTGGAAATGCATTATGTCGAGGAGTACGTCTATCGCCATTCGGGGCTAGGGCTCGGGCTCGCCGCGCTGGCCTGGACCGAGGGTCCTTATCCGGCCACCGAGCGCATCTCGGCGGGCTTGCGCGAGCGATACCTGCGCCGCTGGTCAAAGGGCAGCTGACGCTCGCCTTCGCCAACACCGAGGCACGAGGGGGAAGCGACGTGCTGGGAATGACGGCGCACGCCACGCCTGCTGGAAGCGCTGCTGCGGGACCGCCCTGCCTCCGGGCGCGTCACCATCGTTCCCTTCGACCTCGCGCGTCCCGGACTCTGGCCGCATTACGTCCCCCTCTCGGCACGCCAATACGTCCGCGCTTATGGCGATTGGGAGCGTTACAAGGCGCAGCAGCTCGAGAGGGCGGGATAGGTTGTGAAGTTGCTGTATGGCGACCCGCACGGCCGCATCACTGCCAGCGAGATTCGCGCGCAAATGCAGGCGGGCGGCCGCGGCTGGCATTCGCTGGTCCCTCCCGCCACCGTATCGCTGCTCGACGAGCTGCTCGCCCGCGTGCCGATGGGAGAACGGACATGAGGCCCGCGGGCTATGGAGAAGACCAGCCGCGCCTCGACGATGACCGGCTGCCGGTGGTGCTAGTCGTCCTGGACGGGCTGGGAGACAGGCCGATCCCCGAGCTGGGCGGCCGCACGCCGTCCGAAGCCGCTGCCACCCCGGTGCTCGACCGCCTCAGGCGCCGCGGCGCTTCCGGCTGGCATTTGCCGTTCGGCTGGGGGCCCGCGCCCGCATCGGAGCTGGCGCACTGGGCGATGTTCGGGTTTACCGGCGTGCCGTTTCCCGGTCGCGCCGTGCTGGAAGGAATCGGGGCAGGGCTGGACCTGCCGGTCGGCCTGGCGACGACGTTCGCGGCGCTGCGCACCGCGGAGGTTGTGGATGGACGGCTGTGGATCACCGGCCGTACCGCGCGCGACGACGAGCCGGATGCGACCTCGCTGCTCGCATCGCTTGCGCCAGTCCTGGAAAAGCATTCGGTCGAGCTCCACCTCCTGGGCCGCGGCGAGGCGCTGCTGCTCTTCAAGCGCTTTCCGCGCGGGAATGTGACCGACTCCGACCCCTTCTTCGAGGACTTCCATCCCTGGCTTCGCCTCCGCGCGACCGACGAGACCACGCTTGAGCTGGCGGCTTCGATGAATGCGTTCCTGCGCGACGTCCGCGCCCATGCTGCTCGAAAGCCCCGTGAACCGCGCGCGCCGCGACGCGGGCAAGCCTGCTTTTAATGTCCTCACCACCAAGTGGTCGGGCGCGCGGGAGTCGATTCCGGGCTTCATCGAGCAGTGCGGCGTAGCCGGCGCCGCCGTCACCAGCACCCGGATGTACCGGGGGCTGGCGGGACTCCTCGGGATGGCGCAGCGGCACCTGAAGCCGCAGGGCCGACCTGGGCAAGGACATATCCGGTCGCATCGAAGCCGCCGGCCAGCTCATCGCCGCTGGCGCACGATTCGTCCACGTCCACACCAAGGCGACCGATGAAGCCGGGCATACCAAGGATCCCCTTGCAAAGCTGAAGGTGCTCGAAGCGCTCGACGCGGGCCTGGGTGGCCTCGAAGAGCTGGCGAGCCGCGCGATTGTGGCCATTCCCGGAGATCACGCGACGCCATCGGTCGACGGTGTGCTGCATACCGCGGACCCGACGCCGCTGTTGCTGGTGGGACCGACCGTGCGCGCCGATCAGGTGGTCCAGTTTGGCGAGCAATTCGCGCGCTCCGGTTGGTATGGAGTCGTGCGTGCAGAGGAATTGCTGCCGCTCTTGTTCGGGCACGCGAATCGACCCATGTTCCTGGGGCACCGTGCGACGCCGCGGCAACCTCTGGCGCTCCCGGACGACCCCGAGGCAATGCCGCTGACCTGAGCAGCGCTGACCGAAGCAACGGCCACCGGATAATCGACTCCAGTGAACGACGGCATTACTTCGATAGTTGCGGATAGGCGATGCGGCCGGCACACAGCGCGACGAGCCCGTTGTTGCCGGCGTTGCGCACCTCGATTTCGAAGAGCGCCGTGCGCCGGGTCTGGTGGCGCTGCCGTGCTTCGGCGACGAGGCGATCGCCCAGCCGCGAAGGCCGGAGAAAGTTGATGTCGCCGCCGGTCGCCACGGCGAGCGGGCCCTCCGCGTTGCAAGCGTAGCCGAGCGCGCTCCCGGCCAGCGTGAAGACGACGCCACCGTGGTCTCCTCGCCGCGCTCGATCTTCTCCTGGAAAGCCAGCGCCGACTGGCCGAGCATCGATTGCACCAGACCCGATTGGACCGCCTTGTACATGCCGCCGGCAGCGTCGACGCGCGCGATGATTTCGACCATCCGCGCCTCCATCTCGTCAGTCAGCTGCTCGACGTAATACGAGCCACCCAGGGGATCAATCACGTCGGTGAGGTGCGCCTCGTCGCGCAAGATATTCTGCGTGGCCACCGCGATGCGGGCCGCGCGCTCGGTCGGCGAGCTGAGCACCTCGTCATAGGCATCGACGTGCAGCGATTGCAGGCCGCCGAAGATGCCCGCCATGGCCTGGATGGTGGCGCGCGCGACGTTGTTGAGTGGCTGCTGGCGCGTGAGGTCGACGCCCGAGGTCTGCCCGTGGAATTTGAAGCGCCAGGAGCGTTCGTCCTTCGCGCCGAACCGCTCGCGGACGATCTTCTGCCACAGCCTGCGCCCGGCGCGGAACTTGGCGGCCTCCTCGAAAAAACTGATCGAGATGTCGAAAAAGAACGTGAAGCGGGGCAGGAACGCATCGGGCTCGAGCCCCCGCCCGACGCAGTCCTCTGCATATTGGATCGCGCTGCAGAGCGTGAGCGCCATCGCCTCGGCAGGTGTAGCGCCGGCCTGCTGCATGTGCTGGCCCACTACCGAGAGCGGGTTCCAGCGCGGCACACGCTGCGAGGTAAAGGTGATGTGATCCATCAGGACGCGCCGGGCCCCCGGCAGGTCGAGGCGGAAGAACATGTGGTTGGCCACGTAATGGGAGAGATAATCGCTTTGATTGGAAGTGCCGCGAATCTGCGTCCAAGGCACCGAGCGCCGCTCGGCTACGACCAGCAGCAGCGCCAGGAGCGTGAACGGGCTGGGGTCGTTGACCGCGGTGGACACCTTGGCGAGGTCCACGTTTCGCAAGCAGACGTCCATGTCGTCGACCGTGTTGACGGTGACGCCGCAGGTGCCCAGCAGGGGCGGCTCGACCTCGTCCACGTCGAAGCCGCGATAGACGGAGTTGCAGGGGATCAGGCTGATTGCATTTGCACCCGCTTGAATCATCCGCAGCAGGCGGGCGTTGTGCTCCTCGGGCGTCCCCAGCCCGATCAGCTGCCGCTGGCTCCAGCGCTGCCCTCGGTGCATGGTCGGGTAAATGCCGCGGGTCATCGGCGCCTGGCCCGGGAAACCGAGGCGCTCGCTGTATTCCCCGGCGCCGGGATCGCCGGGCTTCGGGCTGTAGAGGGGGTCGATCTCGATTCCCGAGCGATTGATGACCGCGGCGCCGTCGGGAAGGTCGCGTTGATAGGCGGCGCGCCACCGCGCCTGCTCCTCCGCCAGTGTCTCGTTGGGCGCCTTCGCCTTCTGCGCCGGCTGCCCGGCGGCGTGCGGTCCGTTCATGGGGTGAATCCTCCGTTGGCTTCCTCGCGAGCCTTTCGCGCGAGCTCGGCGACGCCGTTGACGATTTCGTCTCGCGCGCTGCCGGGATGGAAGACGCGCGCCACGCCTGCCGCCAGCAGATCCCGCTCTTCCTGGGGCGGCACGATGCCGCCGACCACGACGCGGACGTGAGGTAGGCCGGCCTCGCGAAGCAGGGCCACCAGCTGCGGCAGGAGCAGGTGATCGGTAGCAAGCGAGCTGACGCCGACCACGTCGACGTCCTCCTCCAGCGCGAGCTTCACCACCGTCGAGAGTTTTTGCCACGGTGGGGTGTAGACCACGTCCATCCCTGCGTCGCGCAGGTAGGCCGCGACGATGCGACTCCCGCGGTCGTGGCCGTCGAGGCCGATCTTGGTGACCAGGACCCGCGGCGGGCGAACGCGCGTCGTGTCATCGGTTCGGAGAGTGATCACGTTTTTCTCGCTCCCATCAGCAAGAGGACGATGTTGCGCGCGATCTGGGGCGGCCGGAGCTTGCCGGTCTGGTGGTACCAGGTAGGCACCGCGTTTAAGGTACCCAGCAGCGCGAGGCGGAAGATGGTGCGTTGGGGCGGAGCGACGGCGCGCGCGATCAGGCGCTTGAAGCGGGTTTCGTAGCTGTCCCGGACCTCGAGCAACGCAGCCTCCGCACCCTCCACATCGCCAGGCAGCACCCGAACCACGACGGAAGCATAGTCGCCCCCTTCGAGCAGGGCAGTGAGGTGTGCCGAGCAGGCGGCGATCAGCATCGGCACCGGCTCGCCGGCCGGCGTGACGGACGATTCGACGGCGTCCACGATGCGCCGCACCCCTTCGCGGTAGACCGCCAGCAGCAGGTCGGCCTTGGAAGGGTAGTGGCTGTAGAGCGCACCGGGGGTGGCGTCGATGGCCCTGGCGATCTCACGCACCGAGGTGCCGTGATAACCGTGCGCGCGGAAGAGCCGGGCCGCCTCGTCCAGCAGCGTGTCGCGGCGGCTGTTGCCTCGAGTCCGGACGGCGGGAGCGATGCTGGCGGCCACGATGCCCACGTTGCAAAAACCCCCTTAGCTAAGTGAACGTACGTTTACCTTACTGACGAGTCCGGTGCGTGTCAAATGGAACGCAAGCGCCCGGACCCGCCGCATCGTTTCTGTCGCTCCTCTCCGGCACGCCGACCGCCAGCTCGACGGTCATCTCGATTCCGCTGAAGCTGGCGTTGTCTGTAAGCTCGTCGATGCGCTGCCCGTCGGTGACCACGAGCCCGCGTCTTCCGCCTGAGGCTGCACACTCTCGGTATGACAGGGTCCGACCTGTTCCCGCTGCTGGCCCAAGGTACGTTGATCGCAACGCTCAACCCGTCGCGCTTTACCTAAAGGATTGATGCTCGAGGAATGAGCCGCCCGGCTGACGGGACGTACTTCGCGACGCAGCCGTTCGTTGTGCGCGGTGGAGAGCAGGCGTTGATCGGCCAGCCTGCAATCATGCCCCCCGGCGGACTTGAGAAGGGCCGATTGCTTGAATACGAGGAGAGCGTTTGGCGGGCGTGGCTCGTCCAGATTTTCATTCCATCGCGCGCTCCCCGGACCCCTCGTTGCTGGTTGCTGTCGAGTGCCCGAAAGATGCTTGGGGTAATCTAAAGGGTCGCGTCGGGCTGGTCGCGAGGAACGCCGCCAGAGCCGGGGGGACGAACGGCCCATCGATCTGGTTCGGTGCGGCGACGGTGCCTTCGACGATCATTTAACGGAAGCCCGGCCGGTTTATGAACGAGTACCCGGAAAGCTTAGGTGACGTCGAAGGTGGGACTTGTCCCGGGACAAGTTGCGCACGGCCTCGCCGAGCGCGCCGCGGCAAGCGCCGGCCCGCAGCACGGTCCCGCCTGAGCTATCGCTGAATGGCGACGTGCTCACGCTGCGGCATGCGCTAGAGGCCGCGCCGAAGGCGATAGGCCCCTACTCCCAGGCGGTCGTTGCTGGGAACATGATCCTCACCAGCTCCCAGATCGGGCTCGACCCCGAGACCCAGGCAATGGTTCCCGGTGGCATTCGCGGTCAGACCGAACAGGCGCTCAAGAATCTCGAAGCGGTGCTCTCCGGCGCGGGCGCCAGCTTCTCCGACGTTGTCAAGGTGACCATCTTCGTTGCTGACCTGTCCGACTATGCCGCCGTGAACGAGATCTACGCCAAGAGCTCTAGCAAGGACGCGCCGGCGCGAAGGACCGCGCAGGTTACTGAGCTTCCCAAGCTGGCGCGGGTCGCTATTGATATGATCGCAATCAAGCGATAGGAAGCGCAACCAGGGCGGCGGGGCTCTGCACCGCACCGCTGCCCCGCAGAACTTGTTCAATCGCTCCGCCTCGCGACTCGAGCTTCAAAGTGGCCCCGCAACTTCAGCCATTGGAGAGAGTGTCGAAGTCACCTGCGCGGCAATCGCCGGTGCGACGGTGACCTCGACGCCGCTGAAGCTGGCGTTGCCGGTGAGCTCGTCAATGCGCTGCTCGTCGGTGAGGTCATTGAGGCTTACGCCTGCGTGCGCGCCCGCGATGCGCAGCTGGGTTCCGGCTCGCCCGTGACCCCAGCCGTGCGGCAGGCTGACCACGCCGCGCCCGACATCGGCGGTGAGGACCAGCGGTGCGCTCACGCTGCCGACCCGGGAAGTCACCGTCACCTGCGACCCGGCCAATAGACCGTGCGTGGCGGCGTCGTCCGGATGCATCAGCAGAGTGCAGGCGGCAGGGCCTTTGACCAATCGTTCGCTGTTGTGCATCCACGAATTGTTGCTGCGCAGCGCGCGGCGGCCAATCAGCACCAGTCCCTTTGGCGCCTGGTCGAGCCGTGAGTCGAGACGCGGCAGGTCGCCCAGAAATACCTTTGGCGCAAGCTGCAGACGCCGGTCGCGCGTCTGCAGACGTTCGGGGAGTTGCGGCAGGAGCGGTCCCAGATCGATGCCGTGCGGCTGCGCGCGCAGCTTCGCCAGAGAAAGCCTGTGCGGTCCGAAGCGGAGCAATAGATCGAGCGCGCGCTGCGGGCCCAGGAGGCGAGCCGTCTTCAGCGCGATCCGCAGCCTGGAGTTCTGCTTGCCGCCGCCGTGCGCCTGCACCGAAAGGGCGAGGTCGAGCAGCGTCTCAAAGTCGCCGCGCACGCCCGGCGGCGGCTCGACCAGCTTTTCGACATAGCGCGCGGCATTGCGCACCGCGAGCGTATAGAAGACCAGGTCATAATGATCCCGCTCGAAGCCGAAGCTGGTCGGCAAGAGAAGATCGGCGTGGCGCGTCGTCTCATTCCGATAGAGATCGATTGAGACCATGTATTCGAGACCTGAGAGCGCCTGATCGAGCCGGGCGCCATTGGGCGTCGACAGAACCGGGTTACCAGCCACGGTAATGAGGGCCTTGATTTGCCCCACTCCTTCCGTCTCGAGCTCGTCGGACAGCGTGGCCACCGGAAGCTCGCCGCCGAACTCGGGCAGCTTGCGCACGCGCGAGCGCCACTTGTCGAAATGGCCGCGGTCACCGAGGCGCCCCGTCAACGAGACCAGGTCCGCCGCGGGCGTGGTCAGCATCGCGCCGCCCGCGCGATCCAGATTGCCGGTGATCGCATTCAATGCCACCACCAGCCAGGAAGCGAGCCCGCCGAACTCCTGTGTGGAGGCCCCGACGCGCGCGTAGGCCACCGCGCTCGGCGCCGCAGCGAAGTCGCGCGCGAGAGCGCGAATCGCTTCCGCCGCCAGACCAGTCCGCGCCGCCACGCGCTCGGGCGCATAACGCGCCGCCACCTGCCGAAGCTCGTCGAGGCCGTCGGCGAAAGACTCAAGGTGACGCAGGTTGATCGTTGCGTCAGCAAAGAGAGTGTGCAGAACGCCCAGCAGAAAGAACGCATCGCCGCCGGGCCGGATGGAGAGGTGTTGATCGGCAAGGGCCGCCGTCTCCGTGCGCCGCGGGTCGACGACGACGAGCTTTCCTCCACGCGCCTTCAATGCCTTGAGCCGCGCGCCGATACCGGGCGCCGTCATCAGGCTGCCATTCGACGCCAGCGGGTTCGCGCCGAGCATGAGAAAGAATTGCGTCCGGTCTACGTCGGGCACCGGCAGCAAGAGCTGGTGCCCGAGCATCTGCTGCGCTGCCAGCATCTGCGGCAATTGATCGACGCTAGTCGCCGAGAAGCGCGCGCGCGTGCCCAGTGCGCGGGAGAAAAATGGAATCGCCAGCATCGACGAATAGCTGTGGACGTTGGGATTGCCGAGATAGATGGCCACCGAGTCGCGGCCGTGGCGCCGTTGTATGTCGGCGATACGCGCGCCGGCCTCGTCCAGCGCCACCGGCCACGCCACCGCCTCGCCTGACTTGCGCCGCGGCTCCCGCACCCGGTCGGGGTCATTCATTACATCGGGTATCGCGGCTGCCTTGGGACAGAGATGCCCGCGGCTGAAGGGGTCGTCCGGATCGCCCCGGACCGTGCCTTCATTGACGATCACGCCGCAGACGGCCTCGCAAAGCATACAGGTATGAAGCGCCATTTTTGTCCGCGCATCCTACGCTTGCCGCCGCGGGTAGCAACGCATTCGCATGAAGCACTCGCACTTTCCGCTGCGGGTGCCAATCAATGCGCCCGCGCAGGAAGGCGACCCAGCCCAGCAAGGCACCGAGTTGGCGAAGGAGCTGGAATCCGAACGGCTCGGTGAGCGTGGCCAGGAGAGCGCGGGCGCCTCCGATGCGCTTTCCTTGCCAGCGTCCGTAGAGGCGAAATGCGTAGAAGTGGCAGGAGAGGTCGAAGAGCAGCTTGAAGACGAGCAGCGCCAGGATGAAGCGATCAATGCGCTTGCCGGAGAAGGCGAAGGCGATCAAGGCGCTGAAAGCCAACAGCCCATAGATGGGCAGCAGCAAATCAATCGTCTTGAGCCGCAGGTGCCAGGTCCCCAGGCGGCCGTAGGCGCTGCTCCCGACCAGGTCCCGGTTGCGGATGATCGTCTCGATGAAGCCGGCGAACCAGCGCGTGCGTTGCCGGAGGAAGATCCCGGGTCGTGCTGGCGCGTCGGTGGTGGCGCGGGCCTCACCGACCACGCGTGCTTTCAAAGGTTCACCGGTCTGCAGGCTCTTGCGGTGCAGGCGAAACATCAACTCATAATCTTCGACCAGACTCGTTGGGTCGAAGCCGCCGACCTCCTCCAGCCGCGTGCGCCGGAAGGCCGCGAAAGCGCCGGAGATGAGCACCAGTGTGTCATCGCGCATCCAGGAGAGTCGCCAGAGGAACCCGCGCAGGTATTCGAAGGTCTGGTAAAGCTGGAATGCCCGGGAGTAGAAGCCAGGCTGGCAGACCGGCGTCAGCACGCCGCAGGCCGCGGCCAGCGCGGGCTCGCGCGCAAAGGCGGCGCGCAGGGCCTGCAATGCGCCCGGCTCCATACAAGTATCCGCGTCCAGGGTGATCACCAGCTCTTCCTGGACCAGGCGCAGCGCCAGATTGAGCGAGCGCGCCTTGCCGCTGTTCGGCTTGCGCAAGAGCTGCAGCGAAGGGTGCATCGAAGACCGCCCATTGCTCTGGACGCCATACCGATCCTGCAGAAGCTCGACGGTGCCGTCGGTCGAGCCGTCGTCGATCACCAGCACCCGATCTCCCGGCTGGACTTGCAGCAGGACCGCGTCCAACGCCATCGGCAGCACACTTCCTTCGTTGCGTGCGGCAATCAGCACTGCTGCCGAGGGGCCCGATCCGGAGGGCGACGGTGGCTCGACTCCGAGCAGCGCGGCGCGGCTTGCGCGCACCATGTGCAAGAGCAGCCAGGTGTCGTAGGCGATATAGGAGATGCCGATCATCCACGAAAGCGGCGGCGGCAGGGCGACCGCAGCAGCGAGCGTCAGCACGAGCAGGAAGGCGGCACCGCCGAGAAGGAGGGAAAAAGAATTCAAGTTGAGATGGTAAGGCGTGAGCCGTCGCTATGCAGTCTTTTGCGCGGCCGCCTTTTCCAGCCCCAATTCGCTGATCGACGCATCGCGCATCTTGAACTTCTGTATCTTTCCCGTGACCGTCATCGGGAAGGCGTCGACGAACTTCCAATAGCGCGGAATCTTGTAGGTGGCGATCCGGCCGCGGCAGAACGCATCGAGTTCTTCTCCGGTGACCTGCGCGCCGGGCTTGAGCTTCACCCAGGCCATCACCTCTTCATAGTAGCGCTCGCTCGGTACCCCGATGACCTGCACGTCGCTCACGGCCGGGTGGCCGTAGAGGAATTCCTCCAGCTCGCGTGGATAGATCTTCTCGCCCCCGCGAATGATCATGTCCTTGATGCGGCCGACGATGTTGAGATAGCCCTGCTCGTCCATCACGGCGAGATCACCCGTGTGCATCCAGCGGGCCTGATCAATGGCGGAGCGGGTGGCCTCCTCGTTGTTCCAATAGCCGAGCATGACGCTATAGCCGCGGGTGCAGAACTCGCCGGAGGTGCCGCGCGGCACGGTGGCTCCCGTCTCGGGGTCGATCACTTTGACCTCGATATAGGGATGCACCCGGCCGACGGTGCCCGTGCGCTTCTCGATGGGATCGTCGGTCGCCGTCTGGGCCGAGACCGGCGAGGTCTCGGTCATGCCGTAGCAGATGGTCACCTCCGGCATATGCAGTTTCGATTGCACCTTCTTCATGACCTCGACCGGGCAGGGGGACCCAGCCATGATTCCGGTGCGCAGGCTCGAATAGTCGAACTCCCCGCAGCGCGGGTGGTCGAGCATGGCAATGAACATGGAAGGGACGCCGTATAAAGACGTGCACTTTTCGCGCGTCGCGGTCTCCAGCACGGTGAGCGCGTCGAACGCCTCGCCCGGGACCACAATGGTCGCACCGTGCGTGGAGCAGGCCAGGTTTCCCAGCACCATTCCGAAGCAATGATAGAAAGGGACCGGGATACAGACGCGATCCTTATCAGTGTAGCGGCAGCCCTCGCCGATGAAGAAGCCATTGTTCAGGATGTTGTGGTGCGAGAGCGTGGCGCCCTTGGGAAAGCCGGTGGTGCCCGAGGTGTACTGGATATTGATGGGGTCGTCGGTGAAGAGCTGCGCCTCGCGCTGCTGCAGATCCTCTTCGGGGACGCCGTGGCCGATCAAGGCCTCCCAGCTGGTCTCGAGGACGATCTGCTCGCGCAGGTCCGGACACTTCGGCCCCACCTCGCGCGCCATCCCTTCAAAGTCATTGGTGCGGAAAGCTCTCGACAGGACGAGGACGCTCACGCCTGATTGCTTGAGCACGTATTCGAGTTCAGCGGTCTTGTAGGCCGGATTGATATTGACCAGGACCGCGCCCATGGTGGCCGTCGCGTATTGAAGCACTACCCATTCTGCGCGATTGGGCGACCAGATGCCGACACGGTCGCCCTTCTTGACCCCGCGCGCCATCAGCCCGCGCGCACAGGCGCGGACCTGCTCTTCCAGCTGCTGCCAGCTGTAGCGCACGCCCTGCGGCGGAACAATCAAGGCGTCGCCATCGGGAAAGCGCGCCACTGTCCGGCGGAAGTTCTGGCCGATGGTCTCCCCGAGCAGCGTCTGTGGCGCGGTGCCGTGAGAATACGAAAGAAGCTGCATTGTAGCCTCCGGGGCCAGCCTGCTCAGAGTGCTTATGTCAGTGAAGTACCCCGGATGGAAGCGTCGAGGATCTCAATGGGGTGCGCGGCTCGCAGCGCTTTGCCGCCGCGATCGCGGAGGATCTTCCGGATCTGCAGCGTGCAGCCCGGATTGGCGCTGGCGAGCAGGTCGGCCCCGGTTGAAAGAACATTATCGACCTTTCGATTGCCGATCTGGTCCGCGCTCCCGGGCTGTACGAGGTTATAGATGCCCGCGCTGCCACAGCACTGCTCGGAGTCGGGGATCTCCAGCAGCTCGACGCCGGGAATCGCCGCCAATAGCGCGCGCGGCTGGGAGCGGATGCGCTGCGCGTGCGCCAGGTGACAAGCGTCGTGCATGGCGATCTTGAGATTCAGGGGATGCCGCTTCGCGCGCGGGGGCAGATCGGCGAGGTATTCATTGATATCCCGCACCTTCGCCGAGAATGCGCGCGCCCGGTCGGCAAACAGTGGGTCTGCTACCAACAGACGCCCGTAGTCCTTCAAATGCGAACCGCAGCCGGCCGCATTGATCAGCACGAAATCGACCGCATCGCGCTCGAGTCTCGAAATCAGGGCCCGCGCGAAGTCAAGCGACTCATGGTCGCGTCCGGCGTGCATCGACAGAGCGCCGCAGCAGCCCTGACCGGGCGGCACCAGCACCTCGATGCCTTCGGCCGAGAGCACCCGCAGTGTCGCTTCATTGACCCCCGGAAAGAAGACGCGCTGCACACAGCCCGCCACCAGCGACACCCGCCCGCGCTGCTGCCCTTCGGCGGGCACGCGCTCGGGCAGGGTTGCCACCAACTGGTGCCCGCTCAATGGCGGCAATAATTCTTCCAGATTGCGCAGCCGCGCGGGCAACAGCCTGGTCAGGCGGACCGCGTGAACCAGCCAGCGCGCGCCGGTGAAGACATAGACCATCAGGAAGGCGAGCATCGCCTTCAATCGCCGAGGATAGGGAAAGAGCGAGAAGATCATTCCGCGCGTGAAGCGGTCATAAGCGCCGCGCTGGTAGTTGCGCTCGATGAAGCCGCGTGTCTCTTCGATCAAGACGTCGTACTTCACGCCGGAGGGGCAGGCGGTCACGCAGGCCATACAGCCGAGGCACTTGTCAAAATGCCCGACCACGGTCGCGGTCAATGCGGTGTTGCCGCTGCGGATACCGCGCATCAAGTCGATGCGGCCGCGCGGCGAGTCCATCTCCTCGCCCCAGTTCTGGTAGGTGGGGCAGGTTGGCAGGCAAAAGCCGCAATGGACGCAATCATCGATCAGCTCACGCTCGGGCGCTTTTGCTTGCGTCTGCCCCGCGCCCTGCTTCTCCGCTAGTTCCTCGATCTGGACGGCCAAGCTAGATGCCTCCGATGAAGCGACCGGGTGCGAGCAGGTCCCGCGGGTCGAAGCGCGCCTTCATGCTTTGATGGACCCGCAGGGAGTCAGGTGGCGCACCATAGGCGCTGCCACTGGGCGCGGCTTCCACCGTCAGTGAGCCACCGAGCGCGGCCAGTGTGTGTCGCGCCGATTCGAATTCAAATGAGCCCATTGCGAAGCCGAGTCCGAGCGTTGGATACCAGCAGAGGCGCTGTTCCGCTGGCAGGGCGCTCACTACCTGCTCCAGCTGCGACGGGAGCGCCGCGACCTTGACCCGCGCGTCCCCCGCGGTGCGGAACGCCGCGTGCGCGGCCCAGACGCTGTCGCCCTCGTCTTCAAATGCGCCCAGCGTGCGCAGCTTTTCTCTCTGTTGCTTCACGCCAGACTCGAACCCTTCGAAGCGAACGACGATTTCCCAGGTAGTCTCTTCACGCGTCGCGACCATCGCCGCCGGCTCGAGCTGTGCCGCGCGCATCGCCTTGACCAACGCAAAGACGCCGGATGCCGGGAGGCCGCGGGCGACAAGCGTGGCGTGACTCTCCGGGAGCGGATGCACGCGAAACGTGGTCGTTGCAATCAAGCCCAGCGTGCCCAGCGAGCCGCACATCAGCTTGGGTAAATCAAAGCCCGCTACTGTCTTGACGACCTTGCCGCCGCCCTTCGCGCGGGTGCCGTCGGCGCGGACGATGGAAACGCCAATGATCAAATCGCGCACCGAGCCGAATCTCGTTCGCAGCGGGCCAAAGGAATTGGCGGCGACAATACCCCCCAGCGTTGCCCGCTCGGGCAGCGGCGGATCCAGCGACAACCGCTGTCCTTGCTTGTTGAGGTGCTCCTGTAATGCAGCGAGCGTCACCCCGGCCTCGACGGTCACCACCTGATCGGAAGGGGCGTAATCGACGATTCGATTCAGCAAGCGAGTGCTGAAGAGCACCTCCGGCGCGGGCCCCAGCCCCAGCTGCGTTCCGCCGCCAACGAACATCACGCGCTCGCGAAGGCTACGGAGCATGCTTTCCGCCTCTTCAATACTTGAAGGCGTGAGCGTGTTCATACCCGCACCGCATCGCCCGAAAGTTCCGACGCGTGGGGCTTGTGGGGCCCGGGCTTGTCGCCGCACAGCCGCGGCGTGGGGAAGACCTTTCCGGGATTAAAGCGCGCCTCGGGATCGAAGGCGCAGCGCAGCTTTCCCATGGTCTCGAGATCGCCTTCGCTGAACATCTCACCCATATAGATGGCTTTATCGGCGCCGACGCCGTGCTCGCCGGTGATCGACCCTCCATATCGCAGGCAGATGCGGAGGATATCTCCGGCGAACTCTTCGGCCTTCTTCTCCTCGCCGGGCACGCGGG
Source organism: Deltaproteobacteria bacterium (assembly GCA_025358085.1). GTDB lineage: Bacteria > Myxococcota > Myxococcia > Myxococcales > 40CM-4-68-19 > JANYKT01. Next base: position 41,672 of record JANYKT010000043.1, read on the forward strand.
CGTCGTAAAGCACCAGCGGGTGCAGGTTGCCATCGCCGGCGTGGAAGACGTTCGCAACGCGCAGGCCGGTCTTCGCGGCCAGCTCGGCGATTTCGCGCAGCACTTTGGCGATCTCGCTGCGTGGAATGACGCCGTCCTGGACCAGGTAGTTGCGCGAGATCCGTCCCACCGCCGCGAATGCGCTTTTGCGGCCTTTCCACATCAGATCCCGTTGATAGGCATCGCGCGGCACGCGGACTTCCAGGGCTCCGGCCTCGCTGCACAGCCGGCTGGCAATGGCAGAAGTGTGCTCGCACTCGGCGAGCGGGCCGTCCACATCCATCAGCAGCGCGGCGTTGACGTCCGGCCAGTCCACCCCGGTGGCGGCCTTGGCTGCGACGATGGCGAGCTTGTCCATCATCTCAATCGCCGCCGGAACGATACCCGAGGCGATGATGGCGCTGACGGCGTTTCCGGCCTCGGTGGTCGAGGGGAAGGTGGCAAAGAAGGTGCGAGTTGCTTCAGGCTTGCGCAGCGCCCGCAGCACCACCTCGGTCACGATGCCGAGCATTCCTTCGCTGCCGACGACCACTCCAGTGAGGTCATAGCCGGGCTCGTCCAGCACCGGACCGCCCAGCTTGACGATGCTGCCGTCGCCGAGGACCACAGTCAGCCCCAAAACGTGATTGACCGTGAATCCATACTTGAGGCAATGCGCACCGCCCGAGTTCTCGGCTACGTTGCCGCCGATGGTGCAGACGCTTTGCGAGGAGGGATCGGGAGCATAATAATAACCGCCCGGCCCGATATGTTTCGAGACATCGAGGTTGATGACGCCCGGCTGGACGCGCAAGAACCCGTTATCGAGGTCGACCTCGAGGATCTTCTTCATCCGCGACAGCCCGATGAGGACGCAGCCCGGAATGGGTAGCGCGCCGCCGGACAATCCAGTCCCGGCCCCGCGCGCGACGATGGGGAGGTTCGCCCGCTGCGCGATGCGCACGACCTGCGCGACTTCTTCGGTGCTGGCCGGCAACACCACCACGCCCGGCGTCGCGCGAAAAGAAGCGAGGCCGTCGGACTCATAAGTGCGCAGCTGCTCGACCTCGCGAATGCAATTCTTTTCACCGACCACGGACGCGAGCTGCAGCAAGACGTCGTGTAGAACCGGCTGCGCGGGCGCCTGCATCGTGGCGTGGGTCGCGCCCGGTGTCGCCGGTTGGATATCCGCGTCCATCTATTCGAGTTGCTGGTAGGCGGGGAGGGTGAGGAAATCGAGGAAGGCGCCAGAGGCCAACTGGTCCAGCAGCTTGACCGCCGCGTCGAGCTGGCCGCCATGGCCGAGCTTGCCCACTTCCTCGTCGCGGATCTTCTGGTACAACGCCTTGTCGAAGACCCGCCCGTCGGCGAGCTTTGCGCTGTTCGTGATCCATTGCCAGAGCTGCGCGCGTGAGATTTCGGCGGTGGCTGCGTCCTCCATCAGGTTGTTGATGGCCACCGCGCCATTCCCGTCCAGCCAGCCGCTCATATATTGAATCGCGACGCTGATATTGTTGCGAACACCGGCTTCGGTGATGGTGCCGTGGGGGAGCCGCGTATCGACCAGCTGGGAAGCCTGGATGTGCACCTCGGGCCGGGTGCGGTCCTTCTGGTGCGGCTTGTCGCCGAGCACGCGGTCGAAGACTTCCATCGCCGTCGTTACCAGATCGGGATGGGCGACCCAGGTTCCGTCAAAGCCATCGTTCGCCTCGCGCTCCTTGTCGTCCCGTACCTTGGCGAGCGCGGCCTCGTTGATCTCCGGATTCTTGCGCGAAGGAATGAACGGCGCCATTCCGCCCATCGCGTGCGCTCCCCGCTTGTGGCAGGTCTGCACCAGCAAGTCGGTATAGGCGCGCATGAATGGTGTGGTCATGGTGATCTGTCCGCGGTCGGGCAGGATCAGGTCTTTTCGATTCCGCAGTTTCTTGATCAGCGAGAAGATGTAATCCCACCGGCCGGCGTTGTGGCCGCTCGCGTGCTCGCGCAATTCATAGAGGAATTCGTCCATTTCAAAGGCCGCCGGCATCGTCTCAATCAAGCAGGTAGCCCGGATGCTGCCGCGCGGAATGCCGAGCCTCGCCTGGGCAATCAAGAAGGCTTCGTTCCAGAGCCGGGCCTCGAGATGACTCTCCTGTTTCGGCAGGTAGTAATAGGGACCGCTGCCGCGTTTCAACAGCTCGGCTGCGTTGTGGAAGAAGTGCACGCCGAAATCGAAGAGGCTGGCCGAGACCTGCGTGCCTTCGACGGTGACGTGCTTCTCATTCAAGTGCCAGCCGCGCGGCCGGACGATGAGCGTCGCCACTTTCTCATTCAGCTTGTATTGCTTGCCAGCACCCCCCGGCGCCGGAGCCTCAAAGCTGATGGTGCGGCGGACCGCGTCGAAGAGGTTCTGCTGCCCTTCGACGATGTTGGTCCAGGTAGGCGAGAGCGAGTCCTCGAAGTCGGCCATGAACATCTGCGCACCGGAGTTGAGCGCATTGATCATCATCTTGCGTTCGGTCGGGCCGGTGATCTCCACGCGTCGCTTCTGCAGGTCGGCCGGGCAGGAGGCGACCTGCCAGCTACCCTCGCGGATGTTGCGCGTCTCCTCGAGGAAAGTGGGCAGGTGGCCTTGATCGAATTGCAACTGCCGGGCGGCCCGCGCCGCCAGGAGCTTCTGGCGGGTGGGCTCCAGCTTTCGGTGCAACTCTTCCACCAGCGCCAGTGCGTCCTGTGACAGCATCTTCCCGGAAGCGGCGCTCTCCGCTCCGAATACCTGGATATCAGTGGCCATACGCGTGCTCCTTAGTTCGGAACCATTCCGGGGAATACGTAAGCCTGGAGCAAAACCAGGCAGCCGACCAGACAAGCGAGCACGAGGCTGTGCCAGAAGACGTAGCGAAGAATTTCACCTTCGCCCCCCTGCTGGCCGGTGGCCACGCCCGCGACCACGATGCTCTGCGCGTCGATCATCTTTCCCATCACGCCGCCCGAGCTATTAGATGCGGCGGCGAGAATGGGACTGATACCGACCTGCTGCGCGGTGATTTGCTGCAGGTTGCCGAAGAGCACGTTCGACGAAGTATCGGAGCCCGTCAGGGCTACTCCCAGCCAGCCGAGCAGCGCCGAGAAGAACGGAAATGCCTTGCCGGTCGACGCGAAGGCCAGACCCATGGTCGCGTCGGAGCCGGCGTAGCGGGTGGTGAAGCCCAGCGCGAGCATGGCTGCAATCGTAAGCAGTGAGAAGCGAACGCGCTTCAGGGTTCCGAGATAAATCTGCACCAGCTTGCCGAACGAGAGGCCCAACAGCAGGCCAGAGAGGAGTCCGGAGAGGAGCAGCGCGGTGCCGGTGGCCGACAGCCAATTGAGGCTGAACTTGGCGGGCTCGGGGGAGGGCTTGGCCACCACCGGCGGGCCGCGCAAGACCTGGTTGTGCAGTCCCGCCACTTCCCAGGTGGGGTTGGTGAACCCGGCCCACGAATACCTGGTCTTGCCATCCTCTCCGTTCAAGAGGCCCTTCACCTTGGGCGTGCCCCAGGCGAAGACAAAGACCGAGAGGATGATCCATGGCATCCACGCGCGGCGCGCGGCGGAAGGGGTGGGTTTTTCGTGATGCGCAAGGGTGCCGTGGTCCTCTCCCGGAAAGCGCCAGACCTTCTTCGGTTGCCAGAACTTGAGCAGCGTATAGGTCGCACCGATAGAGACGAGCGCGGCGACGATATCGACCAGCCAGGGACCGTGGTAGTTGCTGACCAGGAATTGAGGAATAGCGAAGAAGACCCCGGCGACCAGGCAAGCCGGCCAGACTTCGACCATGCCGTCAAACCCGGCCATGGCCCAGATGAGCCAGAAAGGGATGATGAGCGAGAAGAAAGGAAGCTGGCGGCCGATCATGGCCGATAGCTTCTCGATCGGCAGGTTGGTCACCTTGGCGAGCGCGATGACCGGCGAGGCGAGCGCACCGAACGCGACAGGCGCGGTGTTGCCAATCAGCGACAGGCCGGCCGCGGGCAACGGCTTGAAGCCAAGGCCGATGAGCATGGCCGCACAGATGGCGACCGGCGTGCCGAAGCCGGCCGCGCCTTCGATGAACGCGCCGAAGCTGAAAGCGATCAGCAGCACTTGAATGCGCCGATCGTTGGCCAGTCCAGCAATGGTTTGCTTGACCACCTCAAACTGCCCGGTGTTGACGGTGATGTCGTAAACGAAGATGGCGTTGAGGACGATCCACCCGATCGGGAAGAGGCCATAAGCCGCGCCGTCGAATGCGGACGCGAATGCCATCTGCGCGGGCATACGATAAATGAACATCGCTATCAACAGTGCGGCGGCGAGGCCAAGTAAAGCCGCTATATGCGCTTTGATGTGGAAGAAGGCGAGCGCGCCCAGCAGCACCACCACGGGGATGGCTGCAACGAGCGCGGACAGGTAGATGTTTCCAAGCGGGAAGTAAGCCTGCGTCCAGGTCACGAGTAACCTCCGCGGCGGCGAGTTCTGCGGAGTTAGCCATACGGTCGCCGACTTGTCACGCAGGCGTCCGGTGCCAGTCCTATTGGTGACGCAATACTTTGCGCGGGAGTCCGTTCTCTTACCAAGTGTTGCTGCGAGCCGGCGGGCGCCGCGCTCGTCGCAACACTCGTTCGGCCGCGGCGCAAACTTGAGCCCCGCGGCGCCTACTTCGTGATCGGTACCAGCTTGTTCACCACGAAGAGCATCTCGGTAACGGTGAAGGGTTTAGGAAGCGTCGCCGCTACGCCTTGCGCCTGCAGCGAGCGGGCCTGCGGGGCGACCGCGCTCATCACGATGATCGGCACGTCGCGCATGCGAGGGTCGGCTTTCACCGCGGCCACGACTTCCCAGCCGTCTTTCTGGGGCATCAACAGATCGAGCAGGATGAGCGCGGGTGGCGAGCCGCGGCGCAGCAGGGCCAGCGCCTTCTCGCCATGCGCGAGCGCCACGGTCGAGTAGCCGACGCGGTCGAGCTCCTCGCAGACCGACTCACGCAGGTCGGCTTCGTCCTCGATGACGTACACGGTCGGTTTCGCCTTCTTGGTCATGAAGCCGTTCTCCCTTGGGAGTGCCACGCACGGAAAGGTTCACCCGCGGCAAGGTTTGAGCTGCGCTACTCTTCTAGCGTGAAGATCGCAACCTGGAACGTCAACGGTATTCGTGCGCGCGCCCCCGAGGTGCTCGCTTTCATCGAGCGCGAGCAGCCCGACGCGCTCTGCCTGCAGGAGATAAAGGCGGACCCGTTGAAGGTGCCCGAGCCGCTGCGGACCCTGCCGGACTACGAGTGCTATTGGCATGGCCACAAGGGGTATTCGGGAGTGGCGATGCTGCTGCGGCGGGCCTCCCTGTCGGGCGCAGTGTTCGGGCACCCGCCCTTCGACCACGAGACGCGCATCGTTACCGCGCGGCTGGGCGATCTCCTGCTCGCTTCCATCTATGTGCCCAACGGGGGCCGCGACCTCGGGGTGAAGCTTCGATTTCTCGAGGAGCTCTCGGCGTTCGCCGCGGCCGAGCGCGCAGCCGGGACGCGCGTGGTGCTGTGCGGTGATCTCAACGTCGCGCGCGAGGAGCGGGACGTGCACCCGACTTTGCGCAACGCAAACCAGGTGGGCCAGACTCCGCACGAGCGTACGCTCCTTGAGGGAATCATTGCTCACGGCCTGGTCGATCTGGGGCGCCGTTTCAAGCCGGACGATGACCGGCTCTTCACCTGGTGGGCGCCGTGGCGGAACATGCGGGCGCGCAACATTGGCTGGCGGCTCGATTACGTCCTGGCAGGCGAGAGCATCCCGGCGAATTCCTGCGAAAGCCTGCGCGAGACAGGGACGAGCGATCACGGACCGGTGGTGGCGCTGCTCGACATTCCGCCTCTGAAGCTGGCCGCGCCTGTGGCCGATTCTGCCGCGACGCCCGCGGCGACAGGTCAACTTGCCTTCTTTTAACCTGGCCAGAGTGGTGCCTGGGCTTGCCCGAGGTCGCATTGCAAGTCGTTGATCCCGCCTTGCCGCAGGCGGGAATCTATCTCGCCCACAAGCGCCGCGGCGAGACCAGCTTCTCGCTCGTGCACGAATTGATGGAGGCGGTACGGCTCGCCGGTATCCGCAAGCTGCCGGTCTGCCACGGCGGCGCGCTCGATCCCTTTGCCGAGGGGCTGGTGCTGCTGCTCGCGGGACCGGCGACGCGGCTGATGGAATTGCTCCATCCGGTGCCCAAGACCTATAGCGCGCTCATCGAATGGGGTACCGAGACCGACAACGGCGATCTGCTCGGCCGCGTGGTCGCCAGCGGTGATTGCTCGGCATTGACGCCCGCGCTGCTGGACGCCGCGCTCGCGCCGCTCCTGGGCTGGACCGAGCAGGTGCCGCCCGCTTTCAGCAACAAGCGCGTTGACGGCGAGAGGGCTTATCTGAAAGCGCACCGCGGCGAGGAGGTGGTGGTGCCGCCGTCGCGGGTCTATCTGCACGAGGCGCGCTTCCTTTCGCACCAGCTGCCATTGAGAAGCTCTTTGTCGCTGACCTGCCGCGGCGGGTATTACGTGCGTTCGCTGGCGCGCGACCTGGGACGGGCACTGGGCTGTCGCGCGCATCTCTCGGCGCTGCGGCGGACGGCGATCGGGCCGTGGCTCGACCCGGTCGATCGGGTGCACCTCGACGGCGAGGCGCTGCTGCCGTGGCTCCCATCGCGGCTGCTCACCGATCGGGAAGAGAAGCTGGTCGCCATGGGGAAGCCGATCGGTATCGGGGCGCTGCACCCGCCATCGTGGCCGCTGCCCGAGGGCTTTCCCGGCGAGCCGCGGGTCCGGGCACTGCATCGATCGAAGCTCGTCGGCATCCTCGGGCTCGACGGAGCGACCTTGTTGCGCCTGCGGCCTGTCTAGCGTTTCGAGCAGCTCATCCAGCTCGTCCCCGGGAGCGTCATCGTCCGGCGGCGGCGGAGCCGACCGGGAATACCCATTCCATTGCTGATCTGCTGGACGGGACGCAGCTGGGTGACACCTCGCCGACGCTGTCTGTCGCCGATAATGGCTGGTCGAAATCGGTGACGTTCACGCTGCCCTGGCCGGGTTCGGGCCGGAGCTGGTATCGCGTGATGGACGACGCCACCTGGAACCAGGGAGCGAACACGGTGGTGGCTCCGGGAGCGGCCACCCGCGAGGCAATCCTGCCTTTTTGGACCCCGCGCCGATTCACCGGCCGTGGCATCCGATGCGCTTATGAAAGTCCGCGGGCTCCTCTGGCTTCTTGCGATCGCGGCCGGCGTGACCGTCGCGAATATCTATTATTGCCAGCCGCTATTGGCGATGATGGGCGAGACCTTCGGCGCCTCGGCGCACGGCATCGGGCTGGTCGCCGTCCTGACCCAGGCCGGATATGCGGCCGCGATGCTCTTCATCATTCCGCTCGGCGACAGCGAGGAGCGCCGGCGGTTGATCGTGCTGGCGGCCGGAGCCTCGGCGGTGGCGCTGCTCGGTGTCGCACTCGCGCCCTCGCTCAAGGCGCTTTGTCTCGCAAGCCTCGCGCTCGGCCTCACCACCGCCGTCCCGCAGCTCGCGGTGCCTTACGCGGCGGGCCTGGTGCCGGCGGCGGATCGCGGCCGCTCGGTAGGCAAGGTGATGAGTGGGCTTTTGATTGGCATACTATTGTCACGTACCGCGAGCGGCCTCGTGGGGCAGCAGCTTGGCTGGCGCGCGACCTTCCTGCTCGCGGCCGCGGCCATGGCCGTCTTCACCGTGTTGCTCAGGTTGCTGTTGCCTGCGCAAGAGCCGCCCCGCCGCATCGCTTATGGCGAGCTGTTGCGATCGCTGCCGTCCCTGCTGCGACGCGAGCCACTGCTGCGCCGTCACGCCCTGCTGGGTGCGCTGGCGCTCGCGGCCTTCAGCGCGTTCTGGACCACGCTCGTTTTCCTGCTCGCTACGCCGCCGTACCATTACGGCGCGGGTGTGGCCGGCCTCTTTGGACTGGTGGGCGTAGCCGGCGCGCTGGTGGCTCCGGTGGCGGGCAAGCTCGCCGACCGCCACGGCACGCGCATCGTGAACCTGCTCGCGCTTTGCTGCGTGTTGGTGTCGTGGGCGGTCTTCGCGCTTCTCTGGCGTTCTCTCCTGGGCCTGGCAACAGGCGTGGTGCTGCTCGACCTCGGCGTACAAGCCAATCACATATCGAATCAGACTCGCGTTCTCGGGCTCTCTGAAGGAGGACGCAATCGATTGAATGCCGTCTATATGGTCTTCTACTTCTGCGGTGCGGCAGCCGGCTCGTTCCTCGGCGCGAGCGCCTGGTCGGCGTACGGTTGGGCCGGCGTGACCGGGCTTGGATTTGCGCTTGCGCTCGCGGCGCTGGCGGCGTTCTTCACTGTGGAGCCGCTTGCTGCGCGCGCGGCGGACGCGCATTTGATTCGCATCTAAGGGGCTGGACTTCAAGCGTCCATACAACTGCTCCGCTGCGTGCTGCTTCTGCGCGCGACAGAGCAATCGGATCTCATCCACCTCGTGAAGATGCGTCCGCGCGAAGCCGTTCAAGCAATCAAATTCCAGCGCTCCCGTCTCGGTGCACCTCCGGCCGCGAGGGCCCTCGAACGTGGGTAGCGGTATTCGTCCGGCCTCAGGCGGCAATCGTCCGGCCGCCGCAAAGGCTCTTGCGAGATTGACGAGATCGAATTCTGACAGCGCGCAGGCACGGGCGCCGCCGGCTCACTCCAGTGAAGAAGGTCCGACGGGGAGCGACTCGTTCCCCGCCGCGTCCGCGTTGGCCACGGCGAAGACCTGGTTGTCGGGCGGCAAGTTCGCGAGCACTACGCGATCGACCTTGCCCAGGCTGTCCTCGCGCTGCCACGCAACCACGTCGGCGCGGCGGCGATAGAGAACGACGTCGGCGATGCGCGGGTCGCCCGGTTCAGTCCAGCGCAATTTCGTGTCGGGGCTGACCGCGCCGCCCAGGACCACCTCGCGAGGGGCCGCGGGCGCGAACGAAAGCGACGCCACCGCCGCCAGCAATCCGCGGCAGAGGCGCGCGGCATAGACAGCATCGAAGTGTGCGAGGTCGTCTCCGTAGGGGCGGCCCTGGACAGTGCGGACGTCCTGGTGCTGGCGATCGTAGTGCTCGCGCGCTTCCGAAAGGCGCAGCGCGGGAAAGCCCGCTGCGCTGAAAGAGGAGTGATCCGAGCCACGCGCAATGCGATCGCGCCGCAGCATGGAGATGAATTCCAGTTCATCCACATACCGCTCGCCGACGCGCTTGACATACCGTGCCCACTCGCGCGCGGGGCTGTCGTTCTCGCTGCCAAGCTGTTCACGCAACTTCTTCTGTGCCTCGCTCTCCACTGCCGGAACACCTTCACTGAAGAGCCGCGCCCGCCCGCTGTCGCGCACGCCGTCCTGTCCTTCGGAGTTGCCGGCTATGTCCACGCTGACCATCGCGATGACCTGCACGCCTTCAGCCTTGAGCCGCTGCGCCAGATGCTGGGATCCGATCAGGCCCTGCTCCTCACCGGCGACCGCGACGAGATAGAGGGTAACCGCCGGCTTCTCTGTGGCGAGCAGGCGCGCCAGTTCCAGCGCCATCGAGACGCCGCTGCCGTCGTCGACCGCTCCCGGCGCGTCGCTCTTTGCGTCCATCACATCGGAGGCGCGGCTGTCGTAGTGGCCGGTGACGACGATGGCTTCCCTGGAGCGCGCGGGGTCGGTGCCCTGCACCACCGCGCCGACGTTGACCAACTCGACAGCTTGAAGAATGCGCTTGCCGGGTGGCGCCGTGAACCGGTCCTCGAATGGCCGCGCGCCCGTGGCCGCGAACTGCACCTGAAGCCACTTGCGCGCGGCGCCGATACCGCGCGTGGCCGAACTCGCGTCCGAAAGCGTGTTGCGGGTGCCGAAGGAGACCAGATGCGCGACCGTCTCCGTGAGCCGCGATGGCTCGACTTTGTGGACCAGCGAAACAATGCGTGGATCGCGACGCGCGCTGGCCGCGGAAGGGAGAGGCCAGAGCACAGCAACGGCGGCGAGCGCGAGCGCTCGCAGGGGCTTGAAGACAGGCGCGGCCATCATTCTTCTTCAGCGTCGTGGGCGTGCGCGATGGCCGCGCGGACCTTGGGGTCGAGCTTCTTCGGGTCGACAAGCACCTTGTGCTCGACCACTCCCACGATTGCATCATCGGGGATGAGCACGTCGCCCTTGTTTTCGATATCGACCACCAGATGGCCGTCGGAGAGGATCTCGCGAACCGCTCCGAATTCCTCCTCGCCATCGCGGGCGAAGACCTGGTACCCGATCTCGATGCCTCTGCTGTTCGTTGACATGGCGAGAGGATGCGCGCCGAACGTCGGCAATTCAAGCGAGCTCCCGGCGAAGCAGAAAGCGACCCGACCTGAGAGCGTCGAGTCGCCTTCTGATTGTCTGCTTTTGATTGATTGACTTCGGTTAGTGCGGGTTGCTCGGATTTGTCGTGGTGGTGTTGGAAGTTCCGTTCGTGCTGGTGGTGCCGTTCGCGTTGGTAGAGGTGTCGCCGGTGTGGACAGTGCTGTCGGTGCCCTTGGGGCTGCTGCCGGTGGTCGCGCTCCCCGAGCCCGAGCTGCCGGTGGTCGCGCTGTCCGACGACGGAGAGCCGAGGGTGGCCGAGCCGCTTCCTGTCGAACCGGTGGTGGCCGAGTTGTCGGTGGGCGAACCGGTGGTGGCCGAGCCGCTGCCGCTTGAACCGGTGGTGGCCGAGCCGCTTCCGGCTGAACCGGTCGTGGCCGAAGTGTCGGTTCCGCTGCCCATGGTCGGGCTGCCGCCGAGCGAGCCACTGCCAGACGCGCCGCTGCCCGCCGTCCCGGACCCGGCCGTTCCGCTGCCGGCTGTCCCGCTGCCGATCGAGCCCGCGCCGTCCGTGCCCGTGGTGCCAGTCGAGCCGGTGCCGGTGCTACCCGTCGCGCTGCTTCCAGCACCGCCCATTCCGGTCGTGGGAGCTGCGGAGCCTGAGGTCCCGGAGCCCGCCGAGCCCGAGCCCGACGCGCTTCCCGCGCCGCCGGCGCCCGCCGATTGCGCGAATGCCGCGCCGGTGAAGCCCAATGCAGCCGCGACCACGATTGCCTTCATTCTGTTCATTTGTTCTCCCGGTTAGATGGAAACTCCAATCGCTGAGGATGGGGAGCGTGTGGCTGCGCCGCAACGCACGATAGAGTCGGGGCATGGCTACCCACGACGTCCTCAATCAGCCCCCTCCTCTCCCACTCGATCCCTATAGGACCGATGGCACCCTGAGCTCGGCTCTCGTGCGCGAGGGCGCCGCCTGGGCTGACAACGATTTGCGCGACTTCGCTCGCGAGGCCTGCAGCGCGCAAGCCCAGCAGTGGGCCGCGCAGGCAAACGAGAACCCCCCGCGCCTGCGCACGCACGACCGCTACGGGAATCGCATTGATGAAGTCGAGTTCCATCCCGCCTGGCACGAGCTGCTCCGGGTGAGCGTCGCTTATGGCCTGCAGGGCCGGCCGTGGCGCGAGCCGCGCGAGGGCGCGCACGTTGCTCGCGCGGCGATGATGATGGTTGCCTCACAGAATGAGTTCGGCCACGGCTGCCCCATCTCGATGACCTATTCGGCATATCCCGCGCTGGCGAAAACGCCCGCGCTGCAGGCCGAGTGGGGCCCACGCATCACGGGCGAGACCTACGATCCGCGCTTCTTGCCCGCGGCCCAGAAGAGCGGGGCGCTCATCGGCATGGCGATGACCGAAAAGCAGGGGGGTTCGGACGTACGCGCGAACACCACGCGCGCCGTGCGGGGCGACGGCCATTATCTCCTCACGGGACATAAATGGTTCTGTTCCGCGCCGATGTCCGACGCCTTTCTGGTGCTGGCGCAGGCGGACGCGGGACTCACCTGTTTCCTGCTGCCACGCTTCCTGCCTGACGGTGCGCGCAACCGGTTCTTCCTGCAGCGCCTCAAGGACAAGCTCGGCAATCGCTCCAATGCCTCGAGCGAGATCGAGCTGGACTCAGCTCACGCCGAACTGGTGGGCGAGGAAGGCCGCGGCGTGCAGACCATTCTCGAGATGGTCAATCACACCAGGCTTGATTGCGTGATTGGCTCATCGGCAATGATGCGCCGCTCGCTGAGCGAAGCATTGCACCATGTCCGGCATCGCAAGGCCTTCGGGCGGCTGTTGATCGACCAGCCACTGATGCGCAACGTGCTCGCCGATCTTGTGGTCGAGTCGCAAGCCGCAACCCTGCTGATGATGCGGCTCGCCCGCGGGTACGATCGCAAGGAGGCGCCCTTCCGCCGCCTCGCCACTGCGGTGAGCAAATTCTGGATCTGCAAGCGCGCGCCCGCGTTCGTGGCTGAAGCGCTCGAGTGTCTGGGCGGCAATGGGTACATCGAGGAGTCAGGCCTGCCCCGCATCTACCGGGAGGCGCCGCTCAACTCCATCTGGGAGGGCTCGGGCAACGTGATGTGCCTCGACGTGCTGCGCGCGGTGGCAAAGGAGCCGGACTCGCTGGCCGCGGTGCTGGAGGAGATCCGGCTGGGCGCGACGGCGGACCGCAGACTCGATGCCTTCGTGGACGTGCTGAGCGAGCGCCTCTTGCGGCCCCAGGAGAGCGACGCGCGCCGCCTCGTCGAGGGACTCGCGCTGGCGTTGCAAGGTTCGCTGCTGGTTCGATTCGCGGCGCCGGCAGTCGCGGACGCGTTCTGTGTCGCGCGGCTGACGGGCGATCGCGGGCAGGTCTTCGGCACGCTGCCGGGACAGGTTGACGCGGCTTCCATCGTCAATGACGCATGAGAGCCAGGCTGGGACTCGTTCAAAAGGCGCAGTTGTCGCCGCGCGGCAGTGAACTACGACGTCAATCAGTGTGCGGCTGTTCTTCGATATCTTCCACTTTGAGCCCCCTCGGCTGCACGCAACAAACTTGCGTTTGATAATTCTGACGCCGAACCCGCGATTCCGCAAGCCGTCTACTTCACCTTGGAGAATCGCGGCGTCCGCGGCATGACTATCGGAGTGCGCCCAGCAGATACGGGACCGCCACCTCGACGCGCAGGACGCGAGGGCCCAGGGAGACGGCGGTGAAGCCCTGCGCCGCAAGCAACTCCAGCTCGAACGGGACCCAGCCGCCCTCGGGCCCGATGGCCAGCGTCGCGGGCGCGCGCCGCTCCAACTGCGCCTGCGCGAGCGGATGCGCCACCAGTCGCAGGTCCTTGCGCAACAGCCCCTCGAGCTCATCCTCTACAAAGGGCCGGAACCGCTCCCGCAGCAGCACCCGGGGCGGACGCGTGTCGCGCGCCTGCTCCAGCCCCTGCGCAAGGAGCGCGTCGATCTCGCGCAGCACCGCCGACTGGAAGTAGCTTTTCTCCACGCGCGCCGCGTTGACCAGCACCAGCGTGTCCACGCCCAGCGCGGCGATCGCGGGCAGCACTTTGCGCAGCGCCTTGGGCCGCGGAAGGGCCAGCAGCAGATCGATGCCGGGTCGCGGCGGCGGCTCGTCGGTGAGCGCGGGCAGAAGCACCAGCTCGTCCGCGGTGATGCTGAGAACGCGCGCGGTCCCGACGCGGCCTCGCAGCAGCCCCACGCGCAGGGTATCGCCTTCCGCTGCCCGCAAGATCTGGAGGGCGTGGGCGAGCCGCCGGTCGCGCAGTCGAGCGGTGCCGTCGGCCGCAAAATCCTCTTCTGTCAAGAGCAGGAGGTTCATGGCAGGAGCCGGCAACTCTATTAGAATGCCGTAAATGGTGCGCCTGCTGCAGCATCGCATCTCCGAGCCCGAGCCTTGTCCCTACCTGCCGGGGCGCGAGTCGACGACCGAGACGATGCTGATGACTTCGGTCTCCGCGGCCCAGCTTGAGCGGCTGCTCGAGCAGGGCTTCCGCCGCTTTGGCCCGCTCTACTTCCGGCCGGTCTGCGCCCAATGCAGCGAGTGCGTTCCGGTGCGGGTGCCGGTGGCGAGCTTCGCTCTTTCGAAGAACTTGCGCCGGGTGCTGGCAAGAGCGCAAAAGGTCCGCGTCGAGGTGGGCCTGCCGCGCGTGGACGACCAGCGCCTCGCCTTGTACCGCCGCTGGCATGCGCTGCGAGAGGGCGATCGCGGTTGGAAGCCCGACACGCTGACCGAACAATCTTATCAGATGCAGTTCGCTTTCCCGCACCCCGCCGCGCGCGAGTACAGCTATTGGCTCGACGGCGCGCTGGTCGGCATCGGCATCATGGACGAGCTGCCGCACTCGATCTCCGCGGTCTATTGCTTTTATGAGCCCGCGCACGCGGCTCTTTCGCTGGGGACCTTTAACGTGCTCACTGCTCTCGCGAACGCGCGCGCGGCAGAGAAGCAGCATGTCTATCTGGGATATCGCGTCGAGGACTGCCCATCGCTCAGCTACAAGGGCCGCTTCGTGCCGCAGGAGCGCCTCGAAGGTCGTCCCGAAACCGGCGAGGCACCGCGCTGGATGCCGTCGTGAAGGTGCACCAGGAGACGGTCGAAATCGAGGCGCGGGGCGCGGGCCTGCACGATGTCACTGAGCGAATCCTTTGGGTGGTGCGGCTATCGGCCATCCGCACCGGGCTCTGCACCGTCTTTATTCAGCACACCAGCGCATCGCTGCTGATTCAAGAGAATGCAGACCCGGCCGTCCAGCGAGATCTGGAGAAGTGGATTGCGCGTTTGGCTCCGGAAGGCGCTGGCTATGAGCACGATGACGAGGGCGCGGATGACATGCCCGCGCATCTCCGGTCGGCGATGACCCGCACCACGGAAACGATCCCGGTGAGCGGCGGCGATCTCGCTCTCGGCACCTGGCAGGCGCTTTACCTCTGGGAGCACCGCCGCGCGCCGCACCGCAGGCGACTCGTGATCACCATCATCGGAGACTGAATTCAAGCTGGGCTTTTGCTCTGCCCGGCCACCCGGCCTCTACTCGCGGTGGCGTTCGCTGAAACGAGCCGCGCCAGGCCCAGCCTCGGTGGCGAGCGCGCGCAGGCCCAGGCGCAGCTCGTTTCGCATGGCTTCGTCGAAGGAGAGATCGGTCTGCTCCAGCGCCGAGCGCCGGTCGCCGCGCAGGCAGATCTGCGGCAGCGCCGCCAGCTCTCGCGCCAGCTCTTCAGCGGCGGCACGCGCGGCACCTCTCGGCACCACGCGGTTCGCGAGACCCATCGCCAGCGCCTCGGCGGCGAGGACGGGCCGGCCGGTGAGGATGAGATCCAGCGCGCGCGACAACCCGATCAGCCGCGGCAGCCGCACCGTGCCCCCGTCGATGAGCGGTACCCCGAAACGGCGGCAGAACACGCCCAGCACCGCGTCCTCCGCGACCACGCGCAGGTCGCACCAGAGCGCGAGCTCGAGTCCGCCGGCGACCGCGTACCCTTCGATGGCTGCGATCACCGGCTTGTCGAGCAGCAGGCGCGTGGGACCCATCGGACCGTCGCCGCACGGCTCTACGCGGTTGCCCCTGCCTGCGGCGATGGCTTTGAGGTCGGCGCCGGAACAGAAGGTCCCGTGAGCGCCCGCGAGCACGGCCACTCGAGCGCCGTCGTCGCTCTCGAAAGCGCGGAAGGCGTCAGCGAGTTCCTGCGCAGTACCGCGATCGACTGCGTTCCGCGCCTCGACGCGGTCGAGGATGACCGTCGTGACTTCCCCATTCTTTTCAACATGTACGGCCATGCGCTGTTGTAGCAGCGCCCGCCGAGGGAAAGAGTACGCCGCATGAAAAAAGCTCTCTCGTTGGCAATGGTCCTCGCATTCACTTCCGCCTGCTTCGGCAGCTTCGGCCTCACCCGCAAGCTCTGGACGTTCAACAAGGATGTCTCGAGCGAGAAGTTCGTCCAGGAGCTCGTGTATCTGGGCTTGGTGATCATCCCGGTCTACGAGCTCGCCGCTCTCGGCGACGCGCTCATCTTCAACTCCATCGAGTTCTGGGGCGGGAAGAATCCCGTGCTCAGCGGAAGCGACACCAAGGGCGATCCGGTCGCCGTGTTGCGCACCGATCGCGGGATGCGCCTCGAGACGGCGGGCGGCTCGTTCGACGTCGCCATCGGCAGCGACTTCGTCGAGGTGCGCGACGGCTCCGGCAGGCTCCTGCGCCGCGTGGCCGCGGTGGACGGCGTCGCCATCGCCACCGGTCCCGACGGCCGGATGCGCGCGCTCGGCAACCTCGACGAGCTCTGGGCGGGAACTTTCGGCGACCGCGGCAGCCTGCTTGCCAACGCGCGCTGAGTCCCCAGCGCCGGTGTGGCCAGGCTAGCGAGCAGTGCTGCGGCGGCGTCGCGAGGCCTGGCGCGCGACCGCCCAGCAATTTCGCTGCGCGCGAGTTCCTGAGGCGCCTTATCCTTCCAGGTCATGAGGCTGAACCGCCGCATGGAGCGCTACCTGGTTGACCTGCGCAGCCGGCAGGTCGACGCGGCCCCCCTCGTGCCAGGCCGGCCTCCGGACGTGGAGATCGTCGAGGCTGGCGGCTGCTTCCTCCTCGGTCGCTTCGTTCGCAAGCCGCACCTGCATATCGCTGACTTTCGCGACGCCACCGGGCTCGAATGTAGCGCCAACAAGATACCGATGGCGGGCCTGGTCAACCCGCGGCTCTCCGCTGCCGCTCCGCTGCTTCTGCTCACCGCGGGCCTGCTCACGGCGCAGGCCCTCTCACGCGAACTCGCTCGCTATCCAGGTATCTTCAACATCATCGTTTCGTATGACGGCGAGAGCTGCGCGGTCCGCTTCCACCGGCTGCGTGCGGGGCAGCGCTGGCTCGCCGAGGACCTCGACGATTACGTCGACGAGGGCGTCCTGGTGGTCGAGGCTGGCCAGGGAGCGAAAGGCAAGGGGCTCGCGCAGTTGGCGGCCGCTGTCTAGGTAGAATCAAATCAATGCGTAGGGTGTCCCCCTACTCGCTCTTCCCTATCGTTGATGAACTGCGAAGTATTCGTTGATTTTCGCGTCTGCTTCGTCACCGAAGAAGATGCGGCAGGCCTCGCGCAGTCCGGCCGCGCGCTGGATCTCCTCGCGCCGCACCACCAATGAAATCTTCGAGCGGCGGCGAAGGAAATCCTCGAGCTTCACCACCATCTCGCGTCGCTCGGCCTCGTCGATCTCGCAGCGCAGATACTCCGAGCCCTCAATGAGCACCTCGGCCATGGAGGGGTCGCGCCGGATGGTGTCCAGCAGCGAGAGCGCCTCCGCGCCGTAGCGCCGCCAGAGCCGGGTCGCGAGCTTTTCCGAGGCGAGCTCCGAGGTCATGGCGTCCAGATCCATCAGCCGCGCCTGGTGAAAGTATTCGTCGCGCACCGCCGCGGATGGCTCGCCGTACCAGACCCGCCCGGCATAGGGCAGCGCGATGCCGAGCCTGGTGATTTCCGTGCAGATCTCCTCGCCGACATTGAGGCAGTCGGTGAGCTTGCCGCCGAAAATGGTGACGTGCGCGTCGGGTCCGTTCACGTCGATGGCATGCTTGCGCGAAAGCTGCATCCAGTCGCGGCCGCCGCCTCCTTCCGCAGTGACCGCGAGAGGGCGCACGCCGCAGCGCTCGGCGATGATGTCCGCATCGGTCAGGGGGTGCGGCAGGCGCAGCCGCTTGTTGATGTTCTCCAGCACGAAGCGCCGGTCATCTTCGGTCACCGCGACCTCGGGCCGCTCGACGCGGGTATCGGTGGTGCCGATGCAGGTCCGGGGGCCCATCGGGATGACGAAGAAGAGCCGGCCGTCGTCGGCAAAGAATGTCAGAACGCGCCGGTTGGGCGTGAGCTTGTCCACCAGGATGTGGATGCCTTTGGAGAAGACGTGCCGGTGCTCTGTCTTCTGGCCGAGCAGCGCGTTGTGCTCGTCGGCGTAGGGGCCGCAGGCATTGACGATGGAACGGGCCCGCACGTTGAATGTGCGGTCGGAGATGACCTCGCGGGCGCGCGTGGTCCAGATGCCGTCCATGCGCGTGGCGCCCAGAGACTCGACATAGTTCGCCGCCGCGCAGCCGTAGTTCAGCGCCGAGCGGATGAAACCCCAGACGAAGCGCGCGTCGTTGTCGTGCAGGAAGGCGTCGCTGTATTCGAAGCCCCCGTCGAGCAGGCCGGGCGCGATGATGGGCTCCTCGCGCGCCATGGCTTTCAACGACAGGAGCCGTGGCGCGCGCGTAAAGAAGTTTCCCAGGACCCAATAGAGGAGGGTGCCGAGGAAAAGCTTCACCCGCCCGTGGCGGAAGCCGCGCTCGTGCGAGGTGTAGAAGCGGATCTCCTGCACCGTGGACGGGTAGCTGCGCAAAAGCTTGTTGCGCGCCGAGCAGAGCTTGCGAACCAGCCCGAACTCGTAGGTCTCGAGGTATTTGATGCCGCCCCAGGCGAGGTTCGACGTGCTTTGTGAGGTCACGCCCGCGAAGTCGCCGCGGTCGATGAGCGCCACCCGGGCGCCGCGCGCCGACAGCGCCGCGGCCGAGACCGCGCCGTTGATTCCGCCACCCAGGATCAGGACGTCGAAGATTCCGCCGCCTTCGAGCTTTGCCAGATTCGTCCCGCGGAGCCGCACGCGAGAGAGGATACACGCTACAATGCAAGCATGACGGACATTGAGCAGGCTGAGCATGTGATCGAATTGATGGTGCTCGCAGCCTGGGCAGACGGGCGGGTGGAGGGCTCCGAGGCGCACGCTGTCCAACGCCTGGCCTCGAAGGAGCCACTCTTGAGCGGACACGGTCCGGTCGGCGAGGTGAGCAAGGTCACCCACCAGCGCCTGGTTCGCGAAGGCATGGAGCAGTGCCTGCTGGCCTCGGTGCGCGGGCTCAAGGACAAGCCCTACCGGGAACTCGGCTTTCAGTGCGCTGCGAAGGTGATGGGCGCCGACAACCGCGGTGACGTCGAGGAGGACCGCATGCTGAGCCGTCTGCAGACCATGTTTGGCTTCCAGCCGGCGGACGTCGAGCGCCTGCTGGTCGTCGCTGCCGCTGAGCCTCGCTAGCCCGCCGCGCCAGCCCCTCCTCGCTGGGCTGCTCAGGGGGCTACCAAAACGACATTTTGTCAGGGATTACAGAGCGCGCGCCATTTCCGCGGACAAAAGTGGCAACTAGCTGTCAACTTGGGGGGACATCATGGAACCGGTCCCGTCGATCAAGCTCGCGCTCGTGGATGACCATCGACTTTTCCGCGAAGGGCTGCGGTCGATGATCATGAGTCAGCCCGACTTCACTGTCGTCGGCGAGGCGGCCGACTCGAACGAAGCCTACCAGATGATTGAGGCCACCTCGCCCGACGTGCTGGTGCTCGATCTCGCACTCCCGGGGGCGACCGGCGTGACCGTGGCGCGCGAGGTGCTACGCCGCAATCCGCGCATGCGAATCCTGCTGCTCAGCATGCTGGTGGACGAGGAGCATGTCGCGCAGGCGCTGGAGGCAGGCGTCGCCGGTTACGCCGCCAAGGTGCAGTCGGCGGACGAAGTCTTTGAGGCCATTCGCGCGGTGAGCGCAGGCAAGTCGTATCTGTCGCCAATGATCTCCCGCTTCGTCCTCGACGAGTACATGCGGCTGCGCAAGGGAGGCGAGACTGCTCCCGCGCCGCTGCGCGCCCTCACTCGCCGCGAACGGGAGATCTTCGACCTCTGCGTGCGCGGGCTGTCGAACGACACCATCGCCACCCAGCTCTTCATCAGCAAGCGCACCGTCGAGACGCACCGCGGGCGCATCATGCGCAAGCTTGGAGTTCACTCGGCTTCCGACCTGGTCCGCATCGCGGCCAGACACGGGCTCCTGCAAGTCTGATAGAGCGCTTGTATGTCCAAGCGAAGCCGGGATCTCGCACAGGAAGACCACGAGGTCGACGCGGTCCTCGACCACATCCGCGAGGCGCGGAGCTTCGACTTCCGCCACTATAAGCGCGCGACCCTGCGTCGCCGCATCGAGCGGCGCATGCTGGACCGCCGCTGCCAGAGCCTGGCCGAATACAGCGCGGTGCTCTCGCGCGATCCAATCGAGTTCCAGGCGCTCATCTCATCGATGCTGATCAAGGTGACCTCATTTTTCCGCGACCCGGAAATGTGGGAAAAGCTTTCGAGCCAGGTCATCCCGGAGCTGCTCGCCAATAAAAAAGAGGGCCAGGAACTTCGGGTCTGGTGCGCTGGCAGTGCGACCGGAGAGGAGGCCTATTCCGTCGCCATCCTGATCGCAGAAGCACTCGGCTCTACGCGCCCGATCCCGGAGGTCAAGGTCTTCGGCACCGACCTGGACGAGAACGCCATCGCGCACGCGCGGCGCGGCATCTACCCGGTGACCGCGCTGTCCTCGGTCTCGGCCGAGCGGCGCGAGCGCTGGTTCATCCAGGAGGCTGGCGGCTGGTCGATGCGCAAGGAGATCCGGCGCAGCGTGGTCTTCGGCGTCAACAACCTGGTCAGTGACGCGCCCATCTCGCGCCTGGATCTCCTGCTCTGCCGGAACGTCTTCATCTACCTGGACAGCCAGCTGCAGAAACGGGTGCTCACGCGCTTTCACTACGCGCTCCGTCGCCACGGCGTGCTGGTGCTGGGCCGGAGCGAGCTCATCCCCTTCGCTGCGCGCATCTACCAGCCCATCGATCTTACCCGGCGCATCTACCGGAAGAACGGCCACGGCGAGCCCGCCGTCGGGGAGGAGCCGCTGGTTTCTCCGCCAGAGCCGATCGCGCGCGTGGCGTCAAGTACAGTGCAGCCGCTGCACAGCGACGTGCTGCATTCGCTGCCCCTGCCCATGGTCGCGACCTCCCTTGACGGGACCATTCTTTTCTGGAATGCGGCGGCCGGAGCGCTCTGGTCGCGCGGCGAAGGCGAGGCCACCGGCAAGAAGCTGGTTTCGCTCAACCTGGCCGGTCTGAGCGGCGAGCAGCTGGTGCAGCAGAGCCAGGCAGTGCGCGAAGGCCGCGTCGATTCGGCCGAGGGTCTGGGCAGCTTCATGCGGCAGGGGGCCGAAGCGGCGGGGCAG
This sequence comes from Deltaproteobacteria bacterium, assembly GCA_025358085.1. Taxonomy (GTDB): domain Bacteria; phylum Myxococcota; class Myxococcia; order Myxococcales; family 40CM-4-68-19; genus JANYKT01. The sequence continues at coordinate 62,548 of JANYKT010000043.1, forward strand.
CGGCTGCGCGTTGCCATCGTGCCGCTGCGAGACACCGAGGCGAAGGTGACCGGGCTGCTCTACACCTTCCATGACGTGACCGCGCTGGTCGACGCGGAGTCCGAGCTGCGCAAGGTTACTGAAGAACGATTGGCGGCGCTGGAGGAATTGCGCACGTCGAATGAAGAGATGCAGTCGTCCAACGAAGAGTTGGAGACGACGAATGAAGAGCTGCAGTCTTCGAATGAAGAATTGCAGACCACCAATGAAGAGCTCCAGTCCACCAATGAAGAACTGGAGACGACGAATGAAGAGCTGCAGTCGACCAATGCCGAGCTGGACGCGACCAATCGCGAGCTCGCGCACCGCACCGATGAGATGAACCGGCTGGGCTTCTACCAGCGCACCATCATCCGCTCGCTCTCGGCGGCAGTGATCGTGGTTGACGCGGGGGCGCGCATCACGCTGTGGAACCTGGCGGCGGAGAGGCTGCTGGGTTTGACCGAGAACGAGGCGCTCGGCCAGGTGCTGTGGACCCTGCATGTGCCGGCGCTGGCGCGAGCGGTCCTGCAGAAAGTCCGCAAGGCCCTGACGAGCAAGCTGGGCCTGCGGCTCGACGACGTCGAGTACCAGCTGCCGACGGGCGGCTTCGGCCGGGCCACGGTGGTGGCGGTGCCCCTCATCGATGGCGGCGCGCCGCTGGGCGCGGTCATTCTTTTCGAGGACGGAACCCGCGTGGCTTCGTTGGTCACCGAAATCGCAAGACTAAAAGTTAAGAAGAACCGTGGCCAGGCAAACCAGACCTGATCCTCCGCGGCGGAGCCGGCAGCCCCCCCTGCGGCTTGAAGCTTCGGCGCCGACGGTGCTCATACGCGCCGAGGACGATCAAGACTCGCTGCGCGACAAGTACCAGCAGCTCGCGCGTAAGTACGCCTCCCTGGTGCAACGCCTGGAGCACGCCACCGAGGCGAAGTCGGCCGTCTACCGCATGGGCTGGTGGGGCCTGCAGGCAAGCGAAAGCGGGCTGGCGCTGGTTCGAGACGGGAAGATCGATCTCTCCAACGCGCGCTGGGCCGGCCTGGACGGGCTCGGGAGCTGGTTGTTGCTTCCCCGCGATGGCGAGAAAGTTCGCGGCTACCGCACCCTGAGCGAGCTGGCTGTGGGCGAGGCAGCGCGCGTTCTGGTGCACGAGGACACCGCGCGCGTCGAGCGCTTCGAGCAGCCCAGCCACGACCATGCGCTGGAGGTGCGGGCCGTGCAGATGGACGAGCAGCGGCTCCCTCTGGTGGTGGTGCTGGCGCAGGACGTGACCGAGACGGTGCGCAGCGAGAAGGAGCTGACGCGCACGCGCGAGGCCCTTTTCCAGAAGGAGCACCTGCGCGTGCTGGGTGAGCTTGCATCGGCTGTGGCGCACGATCTCGGCAGCACGGTGCGCAGCATGGAGATGCGGCTGATCGCGCTCGAGCGATCGACGCCGCGACTGCCGCCGCTGCAGACGGAGGCCGTGCGCGGCCTGCGCGAAAGCGTGAGCTCCGCAAACGCAGCGGTGCGGACGCTCGCCGAGGTCGCGCGCTCGGGCCGGCTGACCATCGGCCCCATCAATCTGGAGCATGTCGTCGAGCAGGCGATGGCGGTGCTCCGCATGGAGTTGCGTCACGAAGGTCACCCGATGCGGGTGGAGACAAAGCTCAAGGACCTGCCGCTCGTGCACGGCACGGTGCCGGAGCTGACGCACCTCTTCATCAGCTTGCTGCGCAACGCGCGCGACGCCATGCCGGAGGGCGGGCTGGTGCGCGTGACCGCGCGGCGCGTAGGCGAGCGGGTGCGGGTGACGGTCGCTGACCAAGGCGCCGGCTTTCCGCCGGAGGTCGAGTCGCACCTGTTCGAGCCGTTCTTCACCACCAAGGGCGCGCGGGGGACCGGGCTCGGGCTCTGGCTCGCATCGACGACGGTGCAACGGGTGGGCGGCACCATCGTGGCCAAAAACCGTCGCGGAGGGCGTGGGGCCGTGCTCAAGCTGGAACTGCCGGTCGCACCGCCGCGCTGACCCGTGCTCAGGCTGCCGGTCGCACCGCCGCGCTGACCCGTGCTTCACGGGGAGACCGTCAGCCGTCCGAGGGTTCGATTTCGAGACCGCGGTTGAGCGCCTCGCGCACCAGCTTCGCCTGAATCTCTGCCGACAGGGCGCGCTGGTCGTAGCGCTCGGCCGACTTGTCATGTCCCTGTTCCCGCGCGCGAGTCCCCATCCGCCGAGTCAAGGAGGCCTGCTCCTCGAGAGCGCGCAGCGAGGCCCAGAGCGCGCCCTCGAGCGCTGACTGCTGCTCCGCTTGCAGCGCCTGCGTACCGAAGGCATGCCCGACGCGGCAGCGGAAGCGGAGCAAGCCGTGCTCCTGCACTTCCCAGAGCACGCCGCCGCATGTGGGGCAGCCGAAGGCCGAGGGATCGCCTGGCGGCAGGATGGTTTCCTGGTCGCGGCGCAGGGCAATCCGCGCCTCTTGCTCTTGCGTCGGCGATTCGCGCGGGGCCCGCCCTGGCAGCGGCTCCGCGACCAGCCGCTCGAGCAACTGGCCCATCTGCACGACCGGGAGGCAGTAATCGATCTCGACATGGTCGCGCGCGTTGCGCGGCATGTCGCCGACGATGGCGTCGTCAGGGTCCTGCACGACGCAGACACCGCCCCGCTGGCGGATGGCGGCCAGGCCCACCGTGCCGTCATCGAGCGCGCCGGAGAGCACCACGCCGACGACCCGCTCGCCGCCCGCGCGCGCCGCGGTGCGGAAGAGGGTATCGACCGCCGGACGGTGGCCGTTCTCCAGCGGGCCGGTCGAGAGCCTGATCTTGCCGTCGTCGAGCAGCAGGTGCCGGTTCGGAGGCGCAACGTAGATGCGGCCCGGCAGCACGGTCTCGCCGTCGACGGCGTGGGAGGCGGGGAGCGGCCCCGCGCCGCTGAGCATGCGCGGCAGCACGCTGCGGTGCGTGGGCGAGATATGCACCACCACGAGGAGCGCGGCAGGCAGGTCGCGTGGCAGGGTGGCCGCGAGGGTGAGCAGCGCCTCGATTCCGCCTGCCGATGCGCCGATGGCGATGAGGTC
>JANYKT010000048.1 GCA_025358085.1 Deltaproteobacteria bacterium
TGGGCGCGCCGGCACCGCTCGCGAGATTGCCGAGGCCGTCGCCTTTCTCGCCAGCGACCGCGCCGCGTTCATCACCGGCGAGGTGCTGCGCGTGAACGGCGGGCTGTACATGTGAGGCGGAAGGTCGGAGAGCAAACCTACGGCGACTCGCAGGCCGACGTGCGCGACGAGCTGCGCGACTACTCGACCGGGTCGTGCTCGGACTTCATCGACGTCGTCTGCAAGTGCGGCGGCCGCGAGTTCCATCTCGCGGTTGACGAGGCGTCCGGCACCGCGATTCGCACCTGCTGGCGTTGCCACCAGGAGCATGTCCTGGCGGGCGACGAGGCCACTGCCGACCTCGAAGAGTGTGAGTGCCTTTGCGGCGCCGACCGCTTCGAGCTGTCGTGCGGCGCCGCGAGCGACTGGTTCTTCGTCGGCGCCCGCTGCAGCGCCTGCGGCCTCACCGGCTGCTACGGCGATTGGCAGTCGGCAGCAGCGCAGGCTCTGCTGGCGCGCGTGTGACGGGGACACCATCGCTTCTAATGGTGTCCCCTGCCGATTGTATCAGGCACGGCTTGATGCAAAATAGCGCTCGATGCATCACACACGCGCTGCTCTTGGTCTCGACCACAAAGTAGAGGCGTTCGCCCCGTGCCGGAGTCGTAGACCGCGCCTCAAGCCGAGGTAGGCGCCCAAAAAGGTTAATAGGGCGTCGGGCCCGCTCGTCCGACCGCGCGCATGACAGCTTCCTCGCTTACGTCGCGCGGCGACCACCGTTGACGGGCGCTGGAGCCCGCGCAGGCAGGAGCCCCTCGCGCGCCGCTGGAGAGACTTCAGGCCTTGCGGCCCTGGTGAGGTCGAGGCTCGCTCGCGTCCTGTCCGCGGGCCTCGCCCTGGTGTTGCTGGTCCTGGTCGTGCAGCAGCACCGCCATGCCGACCCCTTGGAGACCGCTCGCTGCGTGGCCTGCGCAGTGCGGTCGCAGGCCGCCGCGCCGCCGGTCGCGCCCGTCGTCGTCGCGGCACCCGTTCTCATCGCGCAGGAGACCGTCCCGGCCCATCAGTCCCGGCCGCTGGCGCGCGCGACCCCGACGCCGCGCGCGCAGGGCCCCCCCGCGGCCTGACGGCAGCTCCCGCCGAAAGTCCGCAGTCGTGGTCCTTCCCGAGCTTAAGGGCGCCTCCCGCCGGCGCTCAGTGCCAGCCCGTTCACCCACGGGCAGGAGCCCCTTTTCATGAAAGCCTTGCACATCGCCGTCGCTGTTGCGGTCACCGCCTCTCCTTTTGCTGCCTCTGCCGCCAACCTCGGAATCATCGACGGCATCGTCCGCGATTACAGCGGGCCCGCGCCGGGCGCCCACGTCACCATGCTCCGCCAGGGACACCGGGTCGACGAGCACGTCGCGGACGCGGCCGGCCACTTCGAGTTCGAGCAAGTCCCCTTCGGCCTCTACGAGCTGAGAGCCACCAACAAGGACGGGCAGTCGCCGCAGGAGCTGGAGGTCCGGGTGGCATCCGGCGAGCTGGTCCAGGTGGAGCTCATCCTGCCCAGCGCGAGCGAGGAGCTGGTGGTGACCGCGAAGACCCGGAAGGCCCCGGCTCCCTCGAGGACGCCCTCCTCCACCTCGACGCTGGAGCACGAGGAGATCAAGAACCTGCCGCGCGGCGACACCGCCTCGGTGAACGACATCCTCGCGACGCAGCCCGGGTTCGTCCACGACGCGATGGGCAACCTCTACGCGCGCGGGAACCACGCCAACATCCAGTACCAGGTGGATGGCGTGCCCCTGCCCGACTCGGTGAGCGGCCTGTTCGGTGGCTTCCTCTCGCCCAAGCTGGTGGAGAACATGGAGATCCTCACCGGCGGGCTGGGCGCGGAGTACGGCGACCGCCTCGCGGCCGTGGTCAACCTCAACTCCCGGAGGCCCTCCGCGGACGGCGAGGGCCAGCTCGAGCTGCTGGGTGGCTCCTACCAGACGCTGAGCCCGAGCCTGGTGTACGGCAAGAAATTCGGGGCCCTCTCGGTGCTCGCCGGAGGGAGCTACAAGACCACGCAGCGCGCGCTGGACCCCAACGTCTTCGAGGACCTGGCGCACGACGGCGGCAACGAACAGCGCGGCTTCCTGCGCGTGGACTACGACGTGGACGAGCACACGCACTGGTCGGCGCTGGGCTCCTTCGGGCACAACTTCTACCGGCTCCCGATCGACAGCTCGGTGCCGCAGTTCGATCCCAACCAGCCCGGCGGCGGCCGCGTGCCCGACCAGTACGGCAACGCGCCCGCGCCCTTCTTTCCCCGCAACACCAACCAGTCAGAGAACGAGCGCGACGCGTTCGGCCTGCTCTCGTTCCGGCACGACTTCGATCCGCGGACCTCCCTCCGCGCTTCCGTCACCTACCGGCACTCGTACGGTTTCCTCCTCGGCGACGCGCCGAACGCTCTGGGGCCCACCGCCGACCCCTGCGCCACCGACGACCAGGGCAACACCACCTGCTCCTCCACCAGCGACGTGGGCCGCACGGCAGATCACGTGGGCCTCGATGTCGAGCAGCTGGTGCGGATCGGCGAGAACAACGTCTTCAAGGCCGGCGCGCAGCTCGACCAGCTCTTCGGGACCACCGATTACACGAGCTATACGCGCAACGACGCGACGGCCGCTCCCGACCCGGCCCTCACCGTGCGCGGAACGGACACCTCACGCGCGACCACCGGCGGTGTCTACGTCCAGGATCGCCTGACGCTCGGGAAGCTGGTCGTGAACGCGGGCCTCCGCCTGGACCTCCAGCACGTCACCTTCGTGGGGAGCCCGGCGCGCAACACGCAGACGGGCATCGGGCCGCGGCTGGGGCTCGCCTATGCCCTCGGCGAAGCGACCGTGGTGCACGCCTTTGCCGGCCTCCTCTGGCAGCCGCCTCCGGTGCTCGACTCGCCTGCCGCCGCGCGCATCCTCCGCCTCGTCTCGCCCGACCAGAACATCACCTACGACCTGCTGCCCGAGAGGGACCGCTACGCGGAGATCGGGATTGAGTCGCGGGTCATTCCGCAGCTCACGCTCAAGCTCAACGCCTGGGGACGCCTCTCGTCCGATCAGCTGGACGACGTCGGCGTGGGGAGCACCAACCTGGTAAGCCCCTACAACTTCCGCGACGGCCGCGCCGGCGGGCTGGAGGGCGGCGCGGTGCTGGTGCTGGGGAACCGGTTCACCGCCTTCGCCAACGCCTCGCTGGATCAGGCGCAGGGCCGCGGGATCGAAACGGCCCAGTACCTGTTCGCGCCCGCCGACCTGCGCGGGAACGACTGGCAGATCCTCGACCACGTGCAGACGCTCACCGGCAACGTGGGCGCGACGGTCAAGGACGGGCACACGCGGCTCTCGGGATTGGCCGAGTACGGGAGCGGCCTCCGCACCGGCGCCAACAACAACCAGCACGTGCCGGGCGCCGTGCACGTGGACCTGACGCTCTCGCACCTGTTCGCCGACCTCCCGACCAGGCCCACCGTTGCGTTCGACGTGGTGAACATCTTCGACGCGCACTACGCCTATCGCATCGCGAATGGCTTCAACGGCAGCCACTGGGCGCCGGGCAGGTCGGTCTTCCTGAGCGTCTCGTCGGAGTTCTAGAAGAGGCCACCCGGCGACCGGGGCTTTCGCGCCCAGCCGCCGGGCTCTTTACTCCAAAGGGCCTCCGTGATTTTTGCTCGTTCGATGATTGCGTCGCGCTGACCACTCACCGCACATCGGGTCGGTCCTCCGCGTCGCGGCGAGGCGAATGATTTCGCCCTTCGGCAGCAATTTGAGCGAGCTCGAACCCGCGCTTCGTCACGGACAGGCCGGCTGTACGCGGGGTGGAAGAGGCTGCGAGCCCGAGGGCGATCAGGGAGCTGATCACGGGGACATCGTGGAAACACGGTGTCCCCGTATCCGTTTCGTATCTATTGATTCACCTGCGGCGGCGTATTCACGGTGCGCTCGAGCAATTTCCTGGTCAGTGCGACCGCGACCGTGGTCCCGATGGAAGCGAGGATCTTCGCGGCCACGCCGGACTCGCGCGCTCGCGGGCGCGCCACGTTTTCGGGATGGTCCACCGCGCGGCGCATCGCGCCCTTGTACTTGCGCGCCCTCCGCACCGCGAGGCTTTGCCGCCGCGAGCTGGAGACCGAGTAGGCCACGCCCCCGAACAGCAGCAGCATCACCCCGCCCGCGATCAGCAAGAGTTGCGGGTGGCGCCGCAGCTGCAGTTTGTAATCAAGCAAGTCGTGCCGCCGCCGGTCCAGCTCCGACAGCGACCGGTCCAGCCGGGTCCGCAAGTGCTCGATCTCAGTCTCGAGACTGCGGGCCTGCTCGGCGGGTTTCGGCTCCACCACCTTCATTACGCGAGGCGTTCCTTCGCCCATCGTGCGTCCTCCTTCAAAGTCCTGCGGGTTGCCTCGAGCGGATTCTTGACGCGCTTGCTCCAGCCGATGAGGCCCGCCACTGTGCCAACGGTGAGCACCAGTGCGGACACCAGCAGGCCGGCAAGCCACCCGGCCATGAAGTTCCCCAGGCCAAGCGCGAGCGACACCAGCAGCAGGTTGGCCGTCAGTAGCGCGCAGACTCCGGCAACGCCCAGCCCCTTCACCATCCCCAGCTCTGCCTTCAGGTCCGCCTTGATCTCGGTGCGCGCGAGCTCGATCTCTTTCTTGGCCAGCAGCACCACGCTTTCGGTGACGTGACCGACCAGCTCGCGGGTCGAGAGACCCTCGACCGACAGCGGTACGGCGACGTCGAGCGGCTGGGGCTTGAAATCCTTTGAAATGGTCCGCGAGCCCGGCAGCGCGACAGGCGCTGGTCCGGGCGCGAACGGCTTTCGTTCTGCCATTGAAGCCTCCTCCTCAGGGGGGTGCGGCGGTTTGGTCAACATCGGGCGGCTTCCGCGCAAGGCGCGGTCGAGTTGGAGAAGAAGCCGGTAAACGACTTGCCACTCCTCGGGGGGAAGGTGAGTCTCGGCGAGCTCCGCGGCAATCTCGTTGACTCGGCCGACAAGCGCGGGCGAGCCCCGGTGCTGGTGCGGCTTCTCCAGATAGACCGACCAGACGCGCTTGATCTGCTTCTCGAGCAGCTGGGCGTCGGGGCTGAAGGTCTCGGATACCTCCCGAGGCGCGTAGACCTCCATCGCCAGCGAACGCGCGCGAGCCACTTCGTCGGGCTTGCCCATCAACACTGCCTCGTTGGGCAGTACGACCACTTCGAGCCGGTCGTTTTTCCGATACTCGACCTGCCCGGTCACCATGTGCGCGAAGGCCTGGCCGCCGATCTTCAGCAGGATCTTCGAGGGCGCGGTCATGGTCCAGGGAGGCGTGGCTGGCTGGAGACGGATGCCATGCGAGCCGAGCGAGCCCGCCAGCGCTCCCATGACCTCGGGAGCCAGCAGCTTGTTGCGCAGGACCGCGGGCAGGTGGACGATCTCTTTGCCGTGCAGCAGCGACGCGATCTTCTGGATGGGCGCAATCACCAGCATGAGCAGGAAAGAGGCAGCGAGCGCGAGCGTGATGGGGAAGCCGCGCAGCAACTTCTTCCACTTCGACTCCGGCAGGTTCTGCGGCGGCGAACGCTTCGCCACCACGATTCCCACCACGATCGGCACCACCAGCGAAAGCCCAATCCAGCTCAACCGCAGCCAGAACGTCGGCACCGATTTGGCCAGCGGCACGAAGGAGACAGCGAAGAGCGCGATCTTGGGGAAGGCGATGCCCACCAGAAGCAGCGGCCACGCGCCGGCCGAGCCTACCAAGGCCGAGAGGAGCGTCTTTTCTTTGGGTGAGGTTTGTCCGAAAAGCGCCAGAACGGCCCATCCGAAGATAGCGTTCAGTGCCGAGCTGGCGGACTTCGAAACGAGGCTGATCAGCGCTTGCAGGATGCCCACCGAATTAAGCTAGGGCAGGAACGATGCGCGTGACGGGACGCCCGGCCGGAGAGCAGCAGCGGGGGGCTGCTCAGGCTTGGGCTAGAGCCCGCTGCCTGTCTCGTAGCCAATGCTTGAATGCATATCGACGTCGAGTGTCAGGTCGGCCTGGCCATCCACCGAGCCTTCGATGACCGCGTAGAACTTGCCCTCGGCCTGGAGCTGCTGGAAGAGGAATGCGTCAAGCTCAGGGGTGCCGTTCAGCCGCACGCTCGAACCCGGCGCGACATTGACATTGGTGAGATCGCCAACTTTTATGTCGTGCGCTTTGTCGGCGAGGGCCAGCCGCAGCTTGAGCGAGCCCGACACCTTGGTCGCGGTGTTGTGCGCGCCAATCGCGGTAATGGTTGCGACGGCGTAATCGAGATCCAGGCTTTTGATTTGCGACTTGTGCGCGGCAATTTCTGGATACTGCGAGAGATCGACCAGCTGGTTCTGCGCCACGGAGGTCGGCGCCGTTGGGTCCGATTGCACCGCGAACGTTTTCTTCATTTCGAAGGAAAGGTTGACGATGCACGCGCTCAGGAGAGCCACACAAGCGATCGCAATGGCGGAGCGGGCGACGGTTCGGCGGGTCATGGAATCCTCGTGAGTGGAGTTAAGCTCAGGTTGCCACAGCCTGCTGGGCAGGCGCTTGTTCTATCTCCTCACAGATCCAGTTGGCGGTGACCGGGCTCACGTCGGCAAAACGGCGGCAACCTGCTTTCAGTGCACCTGGCGCCAGCCGCACATCTCGCGAGCGGCCGATTGCCGCAGCAGGGGCTGACTAGTCCCCTTTCCTCACTCGTCCGCAGTAGTAAGCCGTTGCTTGACTTGCTCCTGCCCGACCGTAGAATATCGACCCCCGCCAGCCTTCCATCTGGCACAGCCGTTCAGTGTCCCGCCGAGGTGACCTTGCCGTTCCATTTCGCCAACGTGCTGCTCTTCACGGTCACCGCCATCGGGTTCGTCTTCCTCTCCCTTTTTGGCGGCAAATTCTTGCGCCCCAACAACCCCACGCCGAACAAGTCGCTCATCTATGAATGCGGCGAGAAGCCCATCGGGCAGGCTTGGTACAACTTCAACCCCCGCTTCTATTTGATTGCGCTGGTGTTCGTGATCTTCGAGGTGGAGATCGCGTTCATGTACCCGGTCGCCTCTGTCTACAAGTCCTTCATCGACCACGGCCAGGGCCTGCTGGCCTTCGCTGAAATCTTTCTCTTCGTCGCCATCCTGGCCGTCGGGCTCGCTTACGTCTGGGCCATGGGTGACCTCGAGTGGGTCAAGGGGCTCAAGCAAGACGTGATGAAAGCGCACCAGGCTCAACAAAGCGCCGCCATCATGGCGAAGAAAGCGGCTTAGGAGAACAATGTCGAAGCACTACGCACAGGACATGGGCTCGGTCGTCACCAGCCGCACGTCCTTCATTGACGACATCATCAATCTGGCGCGCAAGAGCAGCATCTTTTATCTGCTCTTCGGACTCGCCTGCTGCGGTATTGAATTGATGCAAACCGGCGGCCCTCGCGCCGATATCGACCGCTTCGGCAGCGTCCCCCGCGCCACGCCGCGCCAGAGTGATCTGATGATCGTCGCCGGCACCCTCACCTACAAAATGGCCGAGCGCTGCAAGCTCTTGTTCGATCAGATGGCCGAGCCCAAATATGTCATCTCCATGGGCAGCTGTGCATCGTGCGGCGGCCTCTTCCAGGCCGCCTATTCAGTCTGCAAGGGCGTCGATAAACTGATTCCGGTCGATATCTATGTTCCGGGCTGCCCCCCGCGTCCCGAGGCGCTGACCGAAGGACTGCTGCGGGTCCAGGACAAGATCGTCCGCGAGCGGTGGTTCAGCGACCGCCGGATGATCGGCCAGCGCGAGCCCGGCCTCGGTGTCGATTACCAGGTTGCTTGAACCGGGTGCCTTGATGACTGCTGAAGAGATCCACGCCCAGCTTGCCGCGAAATTCGGCGAGCGCATCGGGCCGCTCATGCCCCCCAACAAGGATTCCTGGGCGCTCGTCAACAAGGCGGAAGACCTGATCGAGATCGGTCAATTTTGCAAGGGCGAGTTGGGCTTTGATTGCCTGATCAACCTGTCCGGCGTCGATTGGCCAAAGAAGAATCAAATCGAGATCGTCTATCACCTCTATTCGTATTCAAAGCGCCACCAGTTCGTTCTCAAGGTCCAATTGGACCGCACGGCGCCGTCCCTGCCCTCGCTCGAGAGCGTTTGGAAGAGCGCTGATTGGCTGGAGCGCGAGCAATATGATCTGCTCGGCGTCGAGTTCCGCGGCCACCCGGACCTGCGCCGCATCATGATGCCGGACGACTGGGTCGGCCACCCGCTGCGCAAGGACTACAAGGAGCAGGCGTCCTGGCACAACATCGAGACCACGCGCGAGAGCCCGCTCGACGGCTTCGTGCGCCTCGATGATTTGACCAAGCGCAAGGCAGCCGCAACGGCAGCGATTGTCCCCGCTGCAGAGAAAAAAGAGGTTCTTCAGTGAGCGAAGCGCGCCGCGGCACCGGCCCCGAGCCGACGATGGACATGACCAATAAAGAGGTCATGAAGCGCATCGAATACACCGGCGACATGCTGCTCAACATGGGCCCGCAACACCCCTCCACCCACGGCGTCATCAACTTCCTGGTCCAGACCGACGGCGAGGTGATGAAGCGCGCGATTCCAGAGGTTGGCTATCTGCATCGCTCGCTGGAAAAGATCGCTGAGAAGTGCACCTACAACGGCTATATGCCTTACACCGACCGCATTGATTACATCGCGGCCATGTTCGCGAACCAGGGCTGGGCCATGGCCATCGAGCGGCTGCTCGACGTCAAGGTTCCGCGGCGCGCCGAATACTGCCGCGTGATCGCCTGCGAATTGAATCGTATCTCCAGCCATCTGGTCGCCGTCGGAACCATGTCGATGGACATCGGCGCCGTGACGCCCTTCCCGTACGCGCTGCGAGAGCGTGAGTTCATCAATGACCTGCTCGAGGAGCTGTGCGGCGCGCGGCTGACCTACAATTACCTGCGCATCGGCGGGGTCGCCTTCGATCTTCCCGAGAGCTATGGCGACAAGGTGCTGACCTTCGTCGACCACTTCGAGAAGATCCTGGTGGAGTTCAACCGGCTCATTACCTACAACGAGATCTTCGTCCAGCGCCTCGCGAACCTGGCCCCCATCTCGCCCGAATTGGCCATCGAGTATTGCCTGGTCGGCCCCAACCTGCGCGGCTCCGGCGTCAAGTTCGACGTGCGCCGCGATATCCCCTATTCAATCTATCCTGAGCTGCAATTCGATATCCCGGTGGGCCGCGGCGAACTGGGCGTCACCGGCGATTGCTGGGACCGTTTCTGGGTCCGCGTCGCCGAGATGCGCGAGAGCTGCCGCATCCTCCGCCAGTGCATCGCCCAGATCCCGGAGGGCGAGACCATGGCGAAGATGCCGCGCAAGATCAAAGTGCCGGAAGGCGTCGAGGCCTCGGTCCGCATCGAGAGCGCGCGTGGGGACATGCAGTATTACGTCATCGGCGGCGGCGAGAACGCTTACCGCTGCAAGGTACGCACGGGCTCCTTTACCGCCATGGGTATCATCGACCCTCTCTCGCGCGGCTTGATGGTGGCCGACCTGGTGGCGCTGATTGCCTCACTGGACGTCGTCGCCCCGGAGATTGACCGTTAATGCAGGCATTCCTCGATTCATTGATTCGCGGCTGGGGCCACGACCCGCAAACCTGGGTGTGGACGCAGCTCATCTATGTCGCCTTCATGGGGCTGTTCAGCTTCGCGGTGATCAACTTTGCCGCCGTCACCGCCGGGATCTTCTCCTGGGCCGAGCGGCGCGTCGCCGGGCGCATGCAGTCGCGCGTCGGCCCCAACCGGGCCGGGCCGGGCGGCTTCTATCAATGGATCGCCGACGCGGTGAAGCTGCTCACCAAAGAAGATCTGGTGCCCACCGAGGCCGATCAGTTTCTCTTCCGCATCGCGCCTTACTTCATGATGGTCGGCTTTGCGTGCGTCTTCGTCGCGCTGCCGTTCTCGCACCGGCTGGTCATCGCCGAAATGAACGTCGGCGTCTTCTACATCATAGCGGTCACCGCGCTCATCGTGGTCGGTATCATCATGAGTGGCTGGTCGAGCAATTCCAAGTGGTCGCTGTTCGGCGCCATCCGCTCGGCCGCGCAAATCATCTCCTATGAGATCCCCGCCGGAATGGCTTTGATGATTCCGGTGCTGCTCAGTGGCACCTTGTCTACCCAGGGAATCATCCGCGCGCAGGGTCCCTGGCCGTGGGAGTGGTACATCTTCCACGACCCGGCTTCCTTCGCCGCCTTCTTCATCTATTTCATCAGCGCACTTGCCGAAGGCAATCGCACCCCCTTCGACCTCCCCGAGGCCGAGAGCGAACTCGTCTCTGGCTACAACACCGAGTATTCCGGAATGCGCTTCTCCTACTTCTTCCTCGTGGAATGGGGAAACATGTGGGTGATGTCCGCGCTCGCGACGACCATGTTTCTGGGCGGCTGGCAGGTGCCGTTTCTCCCCGTCACCGACGCGGCCGACAAGATTGCGATGCTCTCCGGTGGCTGGACGGTGCTGGCCGAGCTGGCGTCCATTGCCATCTTCACCTTCAAGACTCTCTTCTTCGTCTTCATCGTCATGTGGCTGCGCTGGACGCTTCCCCGCATCCGCGTCGATCAGATGATGAACATGTGCTGGAAGTATCTGGTGCCGGTGAGCTTCGCGGCGGTGCTCTTCGTCGCCGGCTGGATGCTCGTTATCCATGCGGTGCCGGCACTCGATTGGATCATGCGCATCGTGCTCACCGCCGGGGGCGCCATCACGCTGGTGATGTTCTGGTTGCGGACCCTGCAAAACATCAAAGACACCGGCGACAAGTTCGACTTCACTTCCAACTGGTGACCATGCCCACTGAGACCCTCGCACGACAGACTCCCGCGGGCTTCGGCGGGTACACAAAGAACATCACCGATACCGCAAAGAGCTTCTGGGAAGGCATGAGCGTCACGCTCAGCTATATGTTCCGCAAGCCCATGACCACGCAGTATCCGGACCGGGTTCCGTTCCCGGTGCGCGATTCATTGCCGGCGCGATATCGCGGCTTCCTCGAAGTCGATATGGACATCTGCACCGCTTGCCAGGCGTGCGAACGCGCCTGCCCCATCGCGGTCATCAATATCGACACCGTCAAGGGCGACGGAAAGAACAAGCCGAAGCTGGCGATGGAACGGTTCGACATCGATATCGGCAAGTGCATGTTCTGCGGATTGTGCGTCGAGCCCTGCCCGACCGGCGCCATCCAGCACACGCGCGAGTTCGAAGGCTCGGTAATGAATTTCGACAACCTCACGCTGCGCTTCGTGCCAGATGTGTTGGCGCCCTGGCCGGCTTACAAGGTTCCTAAAGGCTCAGAGGCATTTCCACGCCGGCCGCTGGGCGAGGTCACGCGCAACCTGCTCAAGAAGTGGGACGCGCCGCCGCCGCCCTTTCCCTCGAAGGATGACCTCGCCAAACTTGACAAGGCCGACTACGGAAAGCCGAAGCCCGTGGGACTCGACGCCGCGGCCATGGGCCGGCAAATTGCGGCGCGCGCGCTGCAGGTGAAGGGGGACGTCCCGAAGCTCGGGCGCGTCATTGAAGAAGCGATGGCCGGCACCGACTGCGGCGACTGCGGATATGCCGATTGCAAAGGTTACTCCGACGCCATTGCGGCCGGCGCGGACTGGAGCGCCGAGAAATGCGCGCCAGGTGGAGCCGAGTCGAAGCAGATGCTCGAGACCATCATCGTCACTCTCAAGACAGGCGTTCTGCCGGCCGCGCCGGGCGTCGTCGCCAACGCGACCACCGCGCTCGGGGCAGCGCCGCTCGTGGCGGACGCGGACGTGCCGGCCGGCCCGCCACTCTCGCAGACCCTCTCCAAAGACGCGCTGTATAAACTCGTCAACGACGCCATGGCCGGCACCGACTGCGGCGACTGCGAGTATGACGATTGCGAAGGCTACTCGAAAGGTATCGTTTACGAGGGCCAATTGGACCTGAACCGCTGCGCGCCGGGCGGCGAGGACACCAAGGTAAAGCTCTACAACATCATGCTAGGCACGAAGCCTCCCGCGGCGTAGAGTGCGCCGTTTTTGAAGTAGGATTTCACTCTTCGATTCGACAAGCCAACAAGTCGACGGGTCGCGTTTGGCAGTCAAGGGGACAGCATGGCGGCAGCTCCGCAACGAGACGCTGGGGCTCCCTGGAGGGAGCGTATCCTCGCCATTCTGGGAGGGCTCTTCGTCGTCGCGGGAGCGCCCCTGTTGCCGCACTTTTTCGGCGTGGGCACGCCGGCGGTTCTGGCCGGCCAATTCGTCGGTCTCACCGCCATTCTCTGGGGGCTCAACCGGTTCTTCTTTCGCCGGCTCCCACTCAGCGGCTTCGTACTCGTGCTCTTTTCCATCGCAGTCTTCGGCGTCCTTTTCCTGCTCGGCTACTTCACCACCGAGATCGTGCTGCCCTTCGTGGGCGAGTTCGCCAGCCGCTTCATCGGCCTCGTCCACCTCGCCGACCTGGGCTTCTATCTCTTCGCCACAATGACCATCGCCGGCGCGGCAGGAACCGCCTTCTCGCGCAACATCATTTACTCGGCGTGGTCGCTGCTGTTTGCCTTCATGGGCGTGGCCGGTCTCTATATCTTCCTCGGCGCCGACTTTCCCGCCGTCGCGCAGGTGCTCATCTATGTCGGCGGCATCCTGGTCCTCATCCTCTTCGCCATCATGCTCACCAAGCAAATCGGCGGCGATCCGCATTTGACCAACGCACATCTCGCGCTCCCCGCCGGGGGGGTGCTGGCACTCGCCACCGTCGCGATCCTCAGCTACATGGCAGTGATGGCGCCCTGGAAGGTGGTCGCCGAGCCGCAATACGTCTCGAGCGTGCAGAGCCTGGGAATCGCGTTCTTGACCGAATACCTGCTCCCCTTTGAAGTTGCTTCAGTCGTATTGCTTGCCGCGTTGATCGGCTCGGTCGTGATTGCGCGCAAGGAAATCAAGGAAACGACGGACTCCGGACTATGAACAGCGTCGGCCTGCCCCACTTCCTCATCGTCGGTGCCGCGCTCTTCGCGCTCGGCATGGTCACCGTCGTCACCCGTCGCAACGCCGTCGGCATCCTGATGGGCGTCGAGTTGATTCTCAATGCGGCGAACGTGAACTTCATCGCTTTTAATCACTATGTCGACGCGCCCGGCCGGCTGACAGGCCAGGTGTTTTCCATCTTCGTCATCGTGCTCGCGGCGGCCGAGGCCGCGGTAGGCCTCGCTATCGTACTCGCCATCTTCCAGACCTTCCGCACCATCGACGTACAGGAGACGGATCTCCTCCGGGAGTAGCAAACCTCCATGCCCGAACACGAGCTCGCGCAGCACGCAGTAGAAGCGATCGCAAAGTCCGTCGAGATCGGCTGGCTTTGGTTGATTCCGTTCTTTCCCCTCCTCGGCGCCGCCATCAACACCGCTTTTGGCCTGCGCCTGCAGCGCGCTTACGGAAAGCGCGCCAATCACGCCATCGCGATCACGGCCATGTTGCTGAGCTGCATCGTCTGCGAGCTGGTCTTCTGGACGCAGATGTGGCCGCGCGCCCCGCACCAGCGCTTTCTCGAGAATCACCTCTGGACGCTGTGGCAGAGCGGCTTCCTCAAGGTCGACTTCTCCTTTGCCATCGACCCGCTCAGCATGGTGATGACCTTCATCGTCACCCACGTCGCCACTCTGATCCATGTCTATTCGACCGGTTATATGGCCGACGAGAAAGCCTATTGGCGCTTCTTCCTCTGGCTGAACCTGTTCGTCTTCTCGATGCTGCTCCTGGTGATGGGCAGCAACTTCGTGGTGATGTTCTTTGGCTGGGAAGGCGTGGGCTTGTGCAGCTATGGCCTGATCGGTTTCTGGTACGAGGATATCGCCAAGGCCAAAGCAGCCATGAAGGCCTTCGTCGTCAATCGATTCGGCGACTTCGGCTTCCTCATCGGGCTCTTCATCCTCTTCTGGTCCCTGAGCGGCGGCTGGCCGAACAACAAGTATGCTCCCGAACGCGGCCTGTCGGCGTCAACCAGGGGCGTCACCGCCGAGCAGCCGCAGGTCTCGCCGGAGGGAACGACGCTGGGTCCGACCGTAGAATTCCGCGAGCTGCGCAATCAAATGGTCGATGAAAGCTCGGGCATGAGCGAGCGGCTCAAGGGTCTCACGCTCTGGGGCTTTCCGGTGCTGGCGCTGATCTGCATCTTCCTGTTCATCGGCGCCGCCGGAAAGAGCGCGCAGATCCCGCTTTATGTCTGGCTGCCGGACGCCATGGCCGGTCCCACTCCGGTGTCGGCGCTCATCCATGCGGCCACCATGGTGACCGCCGGCGTCTATATGGTCGCGCGACTGAACTTTCTCTTCGCCCTGAGTCCCGCGGCGATGACCGTGGTGGCCTGCGTGGGCGCGGCGACGGCACTCTTCGCGGCCTCCATCGGACTGTTTCAATACGATATCAAGAAGGTGCTCGCCTATAGCACCGTCTCGCAGCTGGGCTTCATGTTCATCGGCGTCGGCGTTGGCGCTTACTGGGCCGGCATCTTCCATCTGATGACGCACGCATTTTTCAAGGCCTGCCTCTTCCTCGGCTCGGGCTCGGTCATCCTCGCCTGCCACCACGAGCAGGACATGCGCAAGATGGGCGGCCTGCGAAAGTTCACGCCCACCACGCGCTGGACCTATCTGGCCGCGTGCATTGCCATCGCCGGCTTTCCCGTCGCCTCGGGTTTCTATTCAAAGGACGAGATCCTCTGGAAAGCCTGGACCGCGCAATCGCTCTCGGCACCCTGGATTGGCCCCGTCATCTATGTCGTCGGCGCCATCGCGGCGTTCGGCACCAGCTACTATATGTTCCGCTCTTACTTCATGACTTTTACCGGCACGTATCGCGGTCACGGAGGGCATGAAGACAAGGAGCGCGTCGAAGACCCCCACTCGATGGCCGCTCACGCGCACGCGGACGCAATCGCGCAGGGCCTTCCCGGCGGAGCCGCAGTCGCGAACGCGGCGGCGGCGGGCGTCGCGCACCAGCACGACACCTCGCACGGCGCAGCCTCCGCGCCCGGGCAGATGGCGGACGAGCATCGGGCCGAGGTCTCCGCCGCGAGCGCCGCGGTTGGCACGCACGGGCACGATACTGGCGCGCACGGGACTGGCGCGCACGGGCACGATGCTGGTGCACAGAGCCACGATGCGGGCGCGCACGGCGATGGAGCGCACGGCGGAGTCCCGCACGAGTCGCCCGCCTCAATGACGGTGGTCCTGCAAATTCTCGCCATCGCCGCGGTGGTCGCAGGCTTCATCTTCGGGCTGCCCCAGGCGTGGACCGGCCACGAGCCGCTGCTCGAGCGCTGGCTCGCGCCCAGTCTGCCCGCTGCCGAGCTGGTCAAGTTTGCCCCCGCCTCGCGCGCCACCGAGTTCTTCTTCCAGTTTCTCGGCGGCGTGGTCATCGCTGGAGGCGGGTACGTCCTCGCCTGGGGCAGGCCGAAGATGAAGCCGGCCACCACCGCTGCGATAGCGAGAATTTGCAGGACCACGGTCATTGAAGCGGGC
>JANYKT010000059.1 GCA_025358085.1 Deltaproteobacteria bacterium
TAGACGGCAGCCAGAATCCGATTCGATTTGACTCTATCGGTCGCGACGCCTGAGCTGGCCAGGGCGGCCGGGAGGGCGCGCAACCGCTTTGCACCGGCCGAGGGCTACGCGTCGGTGTTGCGGGATTTGCCCGGCCGATGCTTCTTCGGCGGGCCTGGCGGAATGGGCTCGAGTGACTCCTTCTGGCGCCAGGAGTCGGCGTCGATATCGAGGACGTGGCAGTGCTGGACGAAGCGGTCGACGAGAGCGGCGACGCAGGCGGCGCCAGGGAAGACGGTGCCCCACTGCTTGAAAGCCAAGTTGGTGGTGATGACGGTGGAGCGCTTTTCGTGGCGGCGGCTGACGATGTTGTAGAGGAGGTCCGCCGAGCGGCTGTCACAGGGCAGATAGCCGAGCTCATCGAGGATGAGCAGGTCGGGGCCGCAGTAGCGGCGGCGTAAGCGGCGGTCGAGTGCGGGCAGGGATTCCTGCTTGAGCAGGTCTGCGAGCGCCCCGGCCAGGGTGGTAAAGCGGACGGTATAGCCCTTTGAAAGTGCGGCGAGGCCGAGGTTCTGGGCGAGGGTGGTCTTGCCGACGCCGCTGGGGCCGCGCAGCAGGACGTTCTCGCCCGCCTCGAGGAAGTCGAGGGTGGAGAGGCGCTCGTAGAGAGTGCGGTCAGCCTGGCGTGGATGGTTCCAGTCGAAGCGGTCGAGCGGGGCGAAGTTGCCGAGGGTGGCCAGCCGCGTCCGGCGCGCAAGGTTTCTTCCTTCGCGCTCGCGGCGCTCGAGCGCGACCAGCTGCTCCCAGGCTTGCTCCGGCGAGGCGCGGCTCTTGCTGAGGTGGACGAGCAGCGCAGAGAGCACGTCGGCCTTGGCGCGAAATCCCAGGGAGTGCAGCTCTTCAATCACGGCGTCGTGGCTTGGCATCATAGTTCTCCAATGAGTGAGGAATGACTTCCTTGTCGGGGACGTGGGCGCCGAGCTGGACGTCGATGGGCACCGGGCGGAGCGTTGCGCGGCGCCGCTGTTCGCAGAGCACGGCGAGCGCGCCCGGGTCGTGGGTGCCCCGAGCGAGCAGCTCGTCGACCGCCGGCGCGAAGAGGCCTTCGCCATAGAGGTCGAGGAGCTTGAGCGCCTGCGCGGTGAGGCTCCCCACGTTGCGCCCCGCCTCCACCCAGCGCTCGAAGAGCTGGTCGATGGGCGGCGCCGCGGCTCGCAGCCGCTCCTGACCCTTTCCCGGCTGCGCGCCGCGCTTCTGGCGCAAGAGCTCGGTGCGGTGCTCCTTGGCCTCGACCCGCTGGCGCCGACCCCAGCAGCGCGGGTGGCGGGCCACTTCCTCGGCGCCATCGAGCACGCGCACCTCGCGGTCGTCGGCGCTCAGCGTCAGCGTCCGCTCCGCATAGGTGGGCGGCACCGAATAGTCGTTACGGTCGAAGCGGAGGAAGGCGGTCTTGTCGATCACCGCCGGCACGACCAGGTCGATGGGCGCCGGTCGTTCCGGCAGCGAGAGCAAGCGCGACCGCTCCTCGACGAAGCAATCGCCGACGGTGCGCTCGGGCAAGGTCGGGTGGGGGCGCGCGTTGGCGATGTCGCGGATGAAAGCGAGCAGTTCGCGGTTACCTTGCTCGATAGAGTGGATGCGGCGGCCGGCGAGGAAGCGGTCGCGCAGGTAGCGGATGGCGCGCTCGACCCGGCCCTTCTGGTTTGCCTTCCGCACCGCGCACAGACGCGGGCTGACCCGGTAGTGCCCGGCGAGGTCGAGCAGCAGCGGATGAAAACGGGCCGCGTCGCCGTGCCGCTCGAGCACCACGATCTTGGGGTTGTCGAAGAGCCACTGGCGCGCAGTGCCCTGGAAGAAATTGGCGGCGCGCGAGAGCGAGCGCAAGAGCGAGTGGACCGAAAGGTCGAAGACGAATTCGCCCCACAGCGCGCGCGACCAGGACAAGACGATGACGAAGAGCCAGAGCGAGCGGACTCCGCCCGGCACGCTCACTTCGCCGACGTGCGCCCAGTCCACTTGCGCCTGCTCCCCGATGAGCGGGCTGAGGCGCAGGAAGGCTTCGCGCTTGGGCACCGGACGCACTTCGGCGACGTGCTCCCGCAGCGTGCGGACGCTGCCCGGATAGCCTCGCTCTCGGAGCATGTCGTAAAGGCGCGTCGCCCGCAGCGTCGGATAGGCGGCGAGCGTCTCGTCGATGAAGTCCGCAAAGGGCGCGACCAGCCGCGGCCG
>JANYKT010000064.1 GCA_025358085.1 Deltaproteobacteria bacterium
TGTCGCCAGACTCGGTGGCCACGTACGCGCCAACGGCGAACCAGGCTGGCTCATCCTCGCTCGCGGCTTTCGCGACCTATTGCTCCTCGAGCGCGGTTGGAGCGCCGGGCGCTCGGGGAAGAAGTGATCAATCATGAGAGCCCGGTCTAGCCCGCAAGCGCGCAGGAGATCTTCGTTTCCATCGCGCGGCTGGCCCTACCGCGGAAAAATAGAGGATCTCAAACGACCTC
Source organism: Deltaproteobacteria bacterium (assembly GCA_025358085.1). Classification (GTDB taxonomy): domain Bacteria; phylum Myxococcota; class Myxococcia; order Myxococcales; family 40CM-4-68-19; genus JANYKT01. The sequence continues at coordinate 231 of JANYKT010000064.1, forward strand.
CCCGAGCGAGGTTTGGCGATGGGACACGTTGCCGACCTACCCCTACCGAGGGCGAAACAGTCAGCGCAGCCCGAAGGAGAGGCGGCTGGTCCTTTCTCGACTGGCGAGGAACGGATGCGCGCCTGCGAACGGTTTGCGCAAGAGCTTCAGCGCGCGAGAGCCGCAGGAGGAGCGTGGGGGTCGACGAACGAGTTCGCGACACCCCTTGCAACCCAGGTCGATGACGCAAGACCGGTCAGGGGGGGCGGGTATGTTTGAGGGCGGCGACCCCCACGCTTCTCCTGCGGCGTTCGTTGCCCAGGTGAAAGGCTTCAACTGCGTGGCATTGCGACTAAGGCCCTCCGAGCGATCCCTTGATCTGCTTGACCCGGGCCGGGTCGGGGTGCCGGAGTTGCGTGATCAGGTTGACGCTGCTCGCGGCCGCGACCGCCTGCGAGTGAGCGAAATCAAGGCTCGCCACGGGCGTTGTGCGCTCGACGTTGACGAGGTGCGGCCGGAGCAGGGCCACCAGGGAGGCGATGACCCAGGCGACCAGCACTCCCTTGGCGCCGCCGACCAGGAAGCCGCCCAGCTTGTCAACGCCGCCGGTAAAGCTGCCGAGCTGCCCATGGAGAAACTTGCCAATCAACTTGGCGAAAATCTCAACCAGTAAGAAAATGACTACCGAAAGCGCGGCCACCGCCACCGCGTTCGGCAAGCCGAGGTCCTTCGCGAACGCATCGCCGAAAGGCTGCGCGAAGGTGCGCGCGGCGATGATGCCGCCAGCGAAGCCGACGATGCCGAAGATCTGCCGCAGCAGGCCACGGAAGATTCCGAAGAGCGCGAAGACCGCCACCAGCCCCACGCAGAAAAGATCAAAGGGCATCAGCGAACCACGAAGTCGGACTTCACCAGCTTGGCCGCTTCGTCGCGCTTCGCTTTGTAGTTCGGGTTCGCTGGCTCGTAAGTGATGGCCATCTTGAAGTTGCGCTCGGCGGCGGCGAAGCGCAGCGCCGCCAGGTCCTGCATCCCGGCCATGAAGAACTTGCGGCCCTGCGGCGTGGTGCCGATCTCCTGCTCCTTGTCCTTCTTCAGCTCCTGCTCGCTGGCCTCGACGAAGCGCAGCCTGCGCGCGCGATCGGGACCGCTGACGTCGGTCAGATATTTGAGACGGCGCGCGCCATCACGAAGGCAAAGAGACGCCTCGTTGATGCGCTTGTAGATGCGCCCCACCGTGGTTTTCAACTCGCAGTCGGGCAGCTGGAAAAACCGGTCCGGGTGGTAGGCGCGGGATTCGCGATAGTAGGCAGCCTTGATCTCGTCCGGGCTCGCATTCTGGCTCACCTTGAGGATCTGGAAATAGTCGAGCTCGTCCAGGATCTGGGCGAGCGCCTGCGCTTCGATCTCGAACCCTTCGTCCATGATGCCTTCAGGCAGCCTCTCCGCGGGCCAGTTGCGTGCTCGCATTCTTCTCTTGAGCAGCCTTGATCATGTCGTCCGTGAGGCCTGAAGACAGCCGAATCGTGCAGGAAGTCTTCTGGCCCGTCTCGACGTCGGCAGCGGTAACATTGACGATTCCATTGGTGTCGATTTCAAAGGTGACTTCGATGCGCACCTCGCCGCGATAAGCGATGCGGAAGCCGGAGAACTCGAACTCTCCCAGCAACTCGCACTCTGCGGCCTTGTTGGATTCGCCCTGGTAGACCTTGATCTTCACCCTCTCCTGACCGTCGCGGTTGGTCGTGTACGACTTCGACCGCTCGATCGGGATGGGCGTATTCTTGTCGATCACCTTGTCCGTATAGCCGCCCACCGTACCCACGCGCAGCGTCAGCGGCGTGACGTCAAGCAGGTAATGCTCGCCCTTTGAGTCGAGCAGCGAAGTGGCCTGGATGGACGCGCCCGCCGCGACCACTTCGTCCGGGTCGATGCCGGCCATGACGTCCCTGCCGAAGTAGTGCTTCACGCTGGTGCGGACGATGGGCAGGCGCGTCGGGCCACCCACCAGGATGACCGCGTCGAGCTCATTCGCCGTCATGCGCGCGCCCTGCAGCGCTTCGTCGCAGACCTTGAAGGTGCGCTGGACCAGATCCATCACCATGCGATTGAACTCCACCTCGGTGAGCGTGGCAGTGAGGTCCATCACCTTGCCAGCGGGATCCTGGCAGATGCCCTCGACGCTGATCCGGGCCACGCTGTCGCGGCCGACGTCGATCTTGGCGCGCTCGGAGGCCTCCTTCAGCATCTGCAGGCAGTACTTGTTGAGCCGCAGGTCGATGCCGTTCTTCTTGAGGAAGTCCTCCGCGAGCCAGGTCATGATGCGATCGTCGAAGTCGTCGCCGCCCAGGTACGTGTCGCCGGCGGTGGAGAGCACCTCGAAGACGTCCTTACCGATCTCCAGCACCGAGACATCGAAGGTCCCGCCGCCCAAATCGTAGACCGCGATGCGCTGCGCGATGTCCTTGCCGAAGCCGTAGGCCAGCGCCGCAGCGGTGGGCTCGTTGAGGATGCGCATGACGTCGAGCCCGGCGATACGGCCCGCGTCCTTGGTGGCCTGGCGCTGGTTGTCGTTGAAGTAGGCGGGGACGGTGACGACCGCCTTCTTGACTTCGTGGCCGAGGTAGTTCTCGACGATGCTCTTCATCTCCTTGAGCACCAGCGCAGAGATCTCGGGCAGCGAATAGATGTTCTCGCGAATCTGGATGCGGACCGAGTTGTTCTCGCCCTCGACGATCTTGTAGGGCATCACTGCTTGCGCCTTCTTCACCTCGTCGGAGAAGTAGAACCGGCCGATGAGCCGCTTGGCGCTGTAGACGGTGTTGTCGGCGTTGGTGATGATGTTGCGCTTGGCGCTGTTGCCGACCAGCACGGTGCCGTCGTCGAGGAAGCTGACCACGGAGGCATGGGTCCGCTCGCCCCACTCATTGGGAATGACGGTCGGCTTGCCCTTTTCGAGGATCGACACGCAGCTGTAGCTGGTGCCGAGGTCGATGCCGATCGCGATCTCGCTGTCAGCCATGCCGGTCTCTCCCAAGTCTGCGAACCCGCGCGGAGTTTACGGTCCGCCCGGGGGGCGGTCAACGAATCGCCGCGAATGGCGGATGCGGGACCGGTGCGTTACGCTCGACAAGACCCAGATTGCCAGCAGGCGTCTCCATGCCTGACGCAAAGCACCAGGAGGGTCGTTGGCCGAATTTCTTGCACTGCACCAAACCGATTCGAGCCTGATCGCCTGCGTCCTGCGGCGGCTCTCGGGACGGATCACGCTCGGGCCGGTGGAGCCTGCCGCCGGAGTTGGCTTCTTCGAGAGCGACGATGTCCTCCTTCGCAAGCGGCCACTTGGCGGGAAAGAGCCCGCCTTCGAACGCCTTGCCGATGGCGTGCGGAGCGAAGCCGCGCTCATCACCAGCGGGGTGGTGGGGAAAGGCACTTTTGACGAACGGCAGACGCTGCCGTTCCGATTCAAGCGCTGGCTTTTCGCTGTCGCCGGTCAGCCTGATCTATTGCGTCCGGCGCGCACTTCGCTCGTCCAGGCGCTTCCCGAGTACCTGCGGCGCGCAGCGACTGGCGACTCCGCGGCCGAGAGTCTTTTCCTCACTTTCCTTGCGCGTCTGCGCGATGCGGGGAGGCTCGACGATATCGATGTAGACGCGCCCACGGCGGCCCGCGCGCTTGCTGCGGCGGCAGGCGAGGCCGAGCGCGCCTTCGAGCAGTTGGGGACGCCGCTGCCCGCCATGGCTGCGCTCGCAACCAACGGCCGCGTGATGGCGGCGCTGCGGCGCGGACATCCCATCTGGCTGGGCCAGATCGAAGGACTGCTGCCCTGCGCGCGCTGCGAAATCACCGAGGGAGCGCGCCCTCTCGACCCGCGCGTTGCCGAACACAAAAATCTGCGCGCGGCCGTGTTGGTCAGTGGCGCACAGAAGGCCCCCGCCGGCTTCCGGGAACTCGCGGAGGGCGAAATTCTCGCGGTGCCGCGCGACCTCCGCCTCCCTTCGCTCTAGGGCCTGTCTTCAAACTCAGGCCAGCCAAACGCGAATGGCGGCGAACAGGACGAAGCCAAGAAAGTTGGCGGCGTTCTTTTCGTAGCGAGTGGCGACGCGCCGATAGCGTTTGAGCTTGCAGAAGAAGTTCTCGACGAGGTGGCGCTCTTTGTAAACGTGACGGTCGATTTTCCGCTGCACCAATCGGTTCGATTTCGGCGGAATCACGGCTTTCATTTTCTTCGCTTCAATTGCGGCGAGGTTCGCGTTCGAGTCGTAGGCTTTGTCGGCGATGAAGTGTTCCCCCTTCGCTTGCTCGATGAGCTTGGGCGCTTCGGTGCTGTCGTGGATGTTCCCAGGCGAGAGGTGGACGTGGAGTGGATTACCGAGCCCGTCGACGAGAGCGTGGATCTTGGTCGTAAGACCTCCGCGAGAGCGTCCAACACAAGCATTTTGGGCCCCCCTTTTCCACCAGCAGAGTCCTGGTGTGCTTTTACGTAGGAGCCGTCTGCCATGTTCGATTCGTGATCTGCGTCCTTCTTGAACTCGTCGAGCACGGCTTGAAAAACGCCCACGCGATTCCATCGGGTGAATCGCGTGTGCACCGTCTGCCAAGGCCCGAATCTCTCCGGCAGATCTCTCCATGGCGCACCGGTCTTCGCGATGTTGAAAATCGCGTCCATGAAGAGTCGATTAGATAGCGTCGACGGCCTTCCTTCTCGCCCCGACTCCGCGGGCAGCAAGTGCTCAATCCGTCCCCACTCCCCGTCGCTCAATTCATGTCGGCGCATCAGTAGCTTCGATCAAATTTCCGATCTGCACGCAAGCGTTTTCGTGCAGCAGCAGCGCAGGGCCGCGCTGCTGGCCGTCTAGCCGCTGCGATGAGTTTGAAGACAGGCCCTAG
>JANYKT010000080.1 GCA_025358085.1 Deltaproteobacteria bacterium
GCCCGCTCGCATCCATCACCCCTATCCCCTGAGGCGACTTGGCGTCACTACCTGAGGCAAGAGCCGGATGCGGGAAAACCGCTCGTCCGGATCCGTGGAGGGGGTCGGGCGAAAGGCCCGATCCCTACTCCGACCCTGCGCGCGTTCGTTGCGGAGGCTCGCGAGTTGATCGCGCAGGCGAAGGATGAGCCCACTCCGGGGACGGATGCCTACCTTAAATGGGCGCTCACGAGGGCGGACCAGCTGGACCCGCTGACGAAGCTGCGGGCGAAGGCAGGTGGTGAGCTTAGCGAGCCCGGTTGACCGCAGAGACGACGAGGAATGATTGTGTGGGTCTGCGCGCTCTGCAGCTTCATCTGCGATCTGTCCTTTCAGGCGCGAGTGCAGGTGAACCAGACCAACTTCTCCGCGTCCGTGAGTTTCACCACCCAGACGCGCTGAAATGGAGAGAGCTGCAAGAGGCGGGTCGCCTCGCTGACGAACTCCGAGGACGGGGGGGCGAGCAACTCGACTTCCATGTCGTCGACGCAGACCACGAGTTCAATCGGATGCGATGTCTCGTAGGTCCTGTCGCACTTGTTGCGTATGGCTTCGAGCGGCGACTTTCCGTACCAAACGCCCTCGACCTTCCCGCGCACGGCACACGCCACGGTACGCGCAAGACCCTCGTCGATAAGGTCAACAAGCTCAAACGCCACCAAGCCGCGTCCCTCGATCATGCAGAGGATGTCGGGCTCTGATGGGCATCGGTTCTCTATGCTGTCAGCCACGACGGCGAGTCCAGCCGCATGCGCGAACTCGAGGAATGTAACCTTCTCGTACGCGGCCTTCGCGACGTCGTTGCCCATGCCGCTTTAAAACCGCGAAGTCGCGCTGAGTCAAGGTGTGCCCGCTCGTCTTGTCCGGGGCAATGGTACGTTCTGGGGGGCGATAGCCCCTTCAAGTGGCGATCTGTCCGCACGCAGCCCCCGTCCCAAGCTCATGCCCACAGAGATCTGACCTCTGGGGGTCCCACTTCACCCTGCGCGCAAGGCGCGCGCAAGGACCTTGCGCGGCGAGAAGGTGGTCGGAAGCAGCGACTTCCGGATGAGCGCGCGGCTCACTGGTGGCTGGCGGCCCAGGACCTTGAAGACTGCTTCGACCGGCAGCGCGACCGAGCGCAAAACGCCGGCGGGGATGGCGACGGGACGGCGAACGCCCAAGGCCGCAGCGCAAGCATCCGCGAGTTCGCGCATGCTTGGAGCGACCGGGTCCGCGACCACGAAGACGCCGCCTGCGCGTCGTGCGACGACCTCCTTCATGACCTCCCCGATGACGGAGAGGTGAACCAGACTCTTGCGCGTGCTTCCGTCACCGGGGAGCAGGAAGCGCTTGTGGGCGATCGCGGAGATGACCTTCCGGACGTTGCCTTTGTCTCCCCGCCCATAGACAGGCGCGAGCCGCAGCACAGTGGCAGCGGGGCCTCCCAACCTCGCCCCGTCGAGAACGATCTGTTCGGCCTCCGCCTTGGTGGCGGAATAGGGGTCTTCCGGGCGCGTCGGAGTCGCTTCGTCGGCGGTCTCGAGGCGCCCGTCGCCGTAGACCTTGATAGTGCTGAGGAACACAATGTGGCCGACTCCGGCGGACTGCGCGGCAGCGACCAACGCGCGCGTCCCGTCTCGATTGAAGAGCTCATATTCTGCGGCGGTCGCGCCCGGACGATGAACGACGGATGCCGCGTGAACTACGACCTCGGCGCCGCTGAACGCCTGCCGCAAAGGGCGATAGCCCCTTCAAGTGGCGATCTGTCCGCACGCAGCCCCCGTCCCAAGCTCATACCCACAGAGATCTGACCTCTGGGGGTCCCACTTCACCCTGCGCGCAAGGCGCGCGCAAGGAGAAGTCGGCCCAGCACCTGCGCGGTGGTTTGGTTGGCCGCATCGCGTGGCCGGTAGCGCGAACGGACGACGCCAGCGCATGCCCACCCCCTGGTTGGTTTTAGTGCGGCGCGAACGCAACGGCAAACATCTCAATACACGCCGCGCTGCCGGTGCAGGTGATGGTCATCGTATCGGTGCCAGTTCCACCATCGGTCGCGAGATCCGCGAAGTTGACCACGTCGTTGCCCACGCAGCTCGTGTGGCTGGCGTCTTGCGAGGAGAAATTGATGGTCAGGTTGAGGGTAGACGGGCCCCCAAAGCAGGAGATGCCCTTCATCGGCGTGAAGGTCTCGGTCCCGTTCAGGCTCGTCACGCCCGCGACCACCGCGGCCGGGCATCCGCCGGTTCCGCCCGTGCGCGACACCGCGATCACCGTGCCCGCCGCGATTGCACAGGTGCCCCTGCTGGCGCCGCAGCCGGAGAGCGCGGCAGCGCCGCACAAGAAGCCTGCGAGAATGAGCGAGCTGTTTTTCGATGCAAACATGTTCGACCTCGTGGCTGAATCGTCGTCCGCCTCAATGGGTACGCCTGCGCCAAAGAATACGAGCACGACAAGTCGTGCGTAAGCCCTTCTGATCACGCCAGCGATGATAGCACCCCGTCGAACGGCATCGAAGCATACGAGAGCATTGAGAACGCTTCGGCTCTCGTGGTCCGAGACCCAAGGACTCACGCGATTTGTTCGTGAGGCGAGAGCGGACCCCAATCGCTACTGCGACCTATCTTGCGGATCGAATTCTGAGAATAACACAAAGCGAGGTCCTCTGCGCTGCTTCAGCCCCTGCGAAATCGTGCGACTCGGCTTGCCTCCGATGCCCCTACCCTGACGCACAGAGACTTGGCCCGGGCTCGCTCGATCGACTAACTGCGAAGTCCTCCCGCCCAGCGGGACCGGTCGCTCGCTTGGGGCGCCGCAAAATCTGGAGCTTCAAGGATGACTGACTTGCTTCGTCGTCTGCCCTTGGCCTCTGGGGGGGGCGATAGCCCCTTCAAGCGGCGATCTGTCCGCACGCAGCCCCCGTCCTAACTCATGCCCACAGAGATCCGACCTCTGTGGGTCCCACTTCACCCTGCGCGCA
>JANYKT010000098.1 GCA_025358085.1 Deltaproteobacteria bacterium
CTGTTCGCCTTGCCAAGGCGAAGGTCGCCAGTTCGAATCTGGTGTTCCGCTCCAAATTCAGAGGCCCGGTCTTCCTCGATCTTGTCGCGGAGTCCGGGCCTTCTGTTTTCGGGGGTTTGCCAAGCTTGGACCTCAGTTGGACCCAAATTGAACCCGGCGGCGTCCACCTCGCCGCGCCGGTCGTCTGCCCCGCCTCGGGCGACGCGCTGATCAACCGGGCTGGAAGGTCATCGGGCGCGACGCAGATGCAGCGCGCCTGGAAAGTCCGCCGCTAGGCGGCGCGGCTGCGCGCGAGCGCGGTGCGCAAGTCGGCAATCAACTCCTCGCGCATCTGCTGCGCTTGCGCCGCCAAGCCTGCGCGCAGGATCGCGGCCGGATGCCAGGTGGGGATGATCACCGGCACCAGCGTGCCCTCCTGCGGTTTCCCGCGAAACGGACCAAGCTTGAACCCGGGGCCGAGTAGAGCCTGGCCGGCCGTGGCGCCCAGCGCGACCACCGCGCGCGGTTGCAAGGTGAGCAATTCGGCCTCGACCCAGGGCCGGCAGGCCGCGACGTCGCGCGCGCTGGGTCGCTGGTGCAATCGGAGCTTCCCCCTCGGCTCAAACTTGAAATGCTTGACCGCATTGGTCAGATAAATTTCTCCGCGGACAATTCCTGCTTTCTTCAGCGCGTCGTCGAGGACGTCGCCGGCAGGGCCGATGAAGGGCCGGCCCCCGCGGTCTTCCTGGTCGCCGGGCTGTTCCCCGACCAGGACCAGCTTGGCGGTTCCCGGTCCTTCCCCGAACACCGTCTGCGTCGCCGGTTCGCAGAGCGGGCAAGCAGTGCAGCCGCGCGCCGCCTCTGCGAGCGAGGCGAGCGAGCGATCCCGTGGAAGAAACGGTGCCGCCGCCCCGGCCTCGGGCCGCAGCATCCGATCGACGCGCCGGCCGGCATTGCGCGCCAGCAATGGAATCAAGCGCGCCTCCGGCAAAGTATCGCGATGGTGCATCGGCAGCTTCTGCGCGAGGAGCGGCAGGTTCAGCCGCGAGGGATTGAAGATCGACGAGTAATACGTGCGCCAAAGGTCCTCAAAGGCGTCTTCACCTTCGGGACGCGGCGCGCCTTCGCCGTATCGCAGTGTGTTGCCGTCGGAGTGTGAGCTCTCGTCGGGCGTAACAATCGACCATTTCATCCCCGGAAAGCGCGTCGCAAAGAACGGCGCGGCGAGCCGGAGGACGCGATGTTCGGGGCGATGCCAGGCGAGATATGCCTCGCCCACAAGGCGAAAGCGCACGAAGGCATGGACGTGACGCACGTCGCGCGCGATCGCTTTTTGCATCAACTCCAGGCGGCGGACGTCGGGGTCAAGCGGCTGTTGCAAGAGGTCTCGCTCGCCGTGCGCCAGGCGATAAAGCACGCGGTAAAGCAGATCCCATCGCGTTGGATCGCGATGACAAACCATTTTCTCCAGCAGCGCGGCGAAGGCTTTCGGCACCCGCACGACTCCGGACGCGCCGGGCGGCGAGGCGGAGGGCGGAGGCCCGTCCAACGCGAGCGAAAGCTGGGGACCGTCTTGCCAGGCCACGCTCTCCGGCCGCACTCCCTGCGCGAGAAGGGCGCGCGCAGCCTCGCGGAAGCTCCCCTCATCTTGCGCGATGGCCTTCATCAAAGCTGGCCCGTGAGCGCGCTGGTGAAGAGCGCGGGTTGCTGCGGCTTGGCAGGGCGCACGCGCGTGGGCAAATCGAGCCTGTCGAGCGCCGCCGGAAAATGATCAGCGGTGATCACGAACTGCGCAGTGCGCTTGAGCGGTACGCCCAGCCGCTTCAAATCATCGAGGCGGATCGTCCGGCCCCGGCGCGCCTGCAGCAAAGTCTTCACCGTCTTGGTCCCGAACCCAGGCACGCGCAAAAGTACTTCCCGCGCGGCCTTGTTGACGTCCACGGGAAAGAAAGCGCGATTGCGCAGCGCCCAGGCCAGCTTGGGATCGATATCAAGCGCGAGGTTCGGGTCAAGCGAGGTCAGCTCTTCGGCGCGAAAGCCATAGAAGCGCACCAGCCAATCAGCTTGATAAAGCCGGTGCTCGCGCTCGAGCGGCGGGGCCTGCGCGGGCAAGCGCGGATCGGCTGATTGAATCGGGCTATAGGCCGTGTAATAGACGCGCCGCAGGTGGTGACGGTCATAAAGAGAGGTCGAGGTAGCGAGGATCTCGGCGTCGGTCGAGGGCGTGGCGCCGATCACCATCTGCGTGCTTTGACCCGCGCGCGCAAACGTCCGCGGCTCTTCTTCGATGCGCGAGGCAATCGTCCCCATCGCGTGCTCGACCTGGGCCATGGTCTTCTGCGGGGCGAGACGCGCCAGGTCCGCGGAGGTGGGAAGCTCGATGTTGGCGCTGAGACGGTCGGCGTATTTCCCGGCCAGCGCAAGCAGATCGCTGGAAGCCCCGGGGACCACCTTCAAATGGATTAGCCGCCAAACCCGTGCTCCTCCCGCAGCGAGCGCGCCACCTGCACCAGCTCCTCGACGGTGGCGTCGGGGCTGCGCGGAATCCCGCTGCTGAGGAAAAGCCCCTCGATATAATTGCGGCGATAGAAATCGAGCGTGAGCTGGACCACTTCGGCAGGCGTGAAGCGGGCCCGCGGCACATCGCTCGAGACGCGATTCACGCAATAGTGACAGTCATAGACGCACGAATTGGTCAGGAGGATCTTCAACAGCGAGACGCAGCGGCCGTCGGGCGTATAGCTGTGGCAGATTCCCATGCCGGTCGAGTTGCCCACTCCTCCCTTGGGTGTGGACCGTCTCGAGCCACTTGAAGCGCACGACGCGTCGTACTTGGCCGCGTCCGCGAGAATCTCCAACTTGCGCTTGATTTCCATCGGGTCCAGAAGGCTAACCGAGGAGCGACCGGACTGCACGCGTGTTCAGGCGTGCGGTCGCTCGATTTCTTCTCCGGGGACACAGGGCCCCTCAAGGGGACTCGCGCGCAGGGCAGTGACGCATTTCGAGAGGCGAACAGCGACCTGCGCTTCGGGGCCGGCATGCACCTTGATTGGGCGACCTTCGCCCTCGATGGCAAGCGGCTCCGGCCGCGCCCGACCATCGAGTTGTTGCCGTTCCCGGCTACGGCCACCGGCCCGCTCGCGCGACCGCACCAACGCGGGGGTGCGCTCGCTGGGCGTGGTCTGGCGCTGAAGCTGCCCGCTTACTCCAGACGGTCGCGGCGGCTTGCCGACAATCGCCTTTGCGTTCGACGCCGCCGCCCGGAGGCGCATCCTCGTCCGCCAGTCGTCCGATTACCCGGCCGGACTCCCCAGCTTGCATTCCGAATTCATAGGTGAAAGTGAGGAGTCATGATGCTCGGGATTCTTGTGATCATGGCCGCCGTGTTGCCCCCCCATCCGACCCGCGAGAGCCCGCCGCCTGGCCTGGAGCAGCGCGCGCTCGCTGTCGGCGCGACCGCGCCAGTGATTGCCTTGCCAGACTCGACTGGAGGCAAATGGAGCCTGCGGGGGCCGGCGGCGCTGGTCTTCTATCGTGGGCATTGGTGACCGTTTTGCCGCGGGCAGCTCGGTGAGCTGCAGAAGAATTTCGAAGCGTTCAAGAGACACGGCGCGGCGCTGGCAGCCATCTCGGTTGATCCGCCGGGGACTTCCGCTGAGTTGGGGAAGACGTTGGCCTTGACCTTCCCGCTGCTCTCCGACGAGGGCCGCAAAACCATCCGCGCCTTCGGTGTCGAGGATGCGGAGAACGGCATCGCCTGGCCGGCGATCTTTATCGTGAACAAGCAGGGCAAGATCGTCTGGCGCTGGCTCGCGCAGACCTACAAGAATCGCGTTACGCCCGAGCAGATCCTTGAGGCGCTGCCGAAATGATTGCGCTGGTGTTGCTTTTGGCCGCGACGGCGGCAGGGGATCCGGCGGCGGCTGGCCTCGATCCCTCGCCAGTACTGGTGCGCAAGCTCGCCGCCGCGCTGGCCGCGAAGGGCCATTCTTTTCATCCCCACACTCGACATCTCGATGCGCACGGCCGCCCGCTCTTTACCAATCGGCTGATCGAAGAGACGAGCCCCTATCTGATCCAGCACGCGAACAATCCCGTGAGCTGGTACGCGTGGGGCGACGAGCCGTTCGCGCGCGCGGCCCGCGAGCACAAGCCGGTGCTGCTCAGCGTTGGCTATTCCACCTGTCACTGGTGTCACGTCATGGAGCGCGAGTCTTTCGAGGATCTGGAAGTCGCGCGCTATCTCAATCAGAATTTCATCGCTATCAAGGTCGATCGCGAGGAGCGGCCTGATCTGGATGCCATCTATCTGGCCGCGGTCGAGGCGCTCACCGGTGGGGGCGGCTGGCCGATGACCGTGGTGCTTACGCCGGAGCGGCAACCCTTTTTCGGTGGCACCTACTTCCCCAAGGATCGGTTTCTCGATTTGCTCCACCAGTTGCGACAGTTTTACGACAAAGATCCCAAACGCGTGACCACGGCCGCCAAGGAGCTGTCGCGGGCGGTCGAGGAGAGTGCACAGCCGGCGCGCGCGGGCAAACTTCCGGGTCCTGAGGCCATTCGCGAGGCGGTCGAGCGGCTCGCGACTTCCTACGACCCGGTCCACGGCGGCTTCGGCGGCGCGCCGAAATTTCCCACCCCGGTCAATCTCGAGCTGCTGTTGCGTTATCACCGCCGCACCGGCGACGCGCAGGCATTAAAAATGGTCGTGCATACACTCGAATCAATGGCCGTGGGCGGCATCTATGACCAACTCGGCGGGGGCTTTCATCGCTACTCGACTGACTCGCAGTGGCTGAAGCCTCATTTCGAGAAGATGCTTTATGACAATGCCCAGCTCATCGCCATTTACCTCGAAGCCTGGCAGGTTACCGGGCGCGCGGACTTCGCGCGCGTGGTGCGGGAGACGCTCGACTTCGTCCTGCGCGACATGACCGACCCTCGCGGCGGGTTCTGGTCCGCGAGCGATGCCGATAGCCCGGCAGCCGAAGGAGAAGTGGAGGGATATTACTTCACCTGGACCCCGCACGAGATCGAGGTGGTGCTGGGCTCGCAGGGAGCCGCGATCGAGGCGGCCTACGGGGTCACCGCCCGCGGCGATCTCGACGGGCGCAGTATCCTCCGCCATAGTAGTGACGTGCCGGAAGCGGCGCGCAGGCAGCTGCTTGCAGCGCGCGGCAAGCGGGCGCCGCCGTCGATCGACCGCAAGATCATTCCTGATTGGAACGGTTTGATGATCTCCTCGCTCGCGCGAGCGGGCTTTGCCCTGAATGAGCCTCGTTATACGGCTGCGGCGGTGCGAGCGGCGGAAGACGTGCTCGCGCATATTGACGAGAAGGAGCGCTATCTCGACGACTATGCGGCGCTGGCCCAGGGCTCAATCGATCTCTACGAGGCCACAAGCGATCTGCGCTGGTTGACGAAGGCCATTGCCTTGCACCGCACGCTCGATTCCCGCTTTGGCGACCCGGCCGGCAAGGGTTACTTCCTCACGCCCGAGGGGAAGGTGGGGCTGCTCGCGCGCGAGCAGCCTGCCTATGACGGCGTGACGCCGACCGGCAATTCAATTGCAGCGTTGAACCTGTTGCGACTCTCCGAGCTGACCTCGGACGCGGAGTTTCGCAAGCGCGCCGAGGAAGTGATGGCCGCATTCGCGTCGCGCTTGCAGGCCATGCCGGCGATGCTGGGCGCGCTCGACTGGTGGCTCGACCAGCCGCTCGAAGTGGTGCTGGTGTTGCCGCACAAGAGCGCAGGCACGGAGCTCCTCGACCTGCTGCGCCACTACTATCTTCCGGATGCAGTGCGCGCGGTCGCGTCGGAAGGGCCTGGGTTGGAAAAGCAGAGTCGTAATATTCCACTTTTCGAAGGAAGGCGCGCGCAGCACGTCAGGGCAACGGCCTATGTATGCCGGAACAAGGTGTGCGATCTTCCAACCAGCGACCCTGCGACCTTCGCGCGGCAGCTGGCTAAAATCGTGCCGCTTTTCCCTGACCGCAGCCCGGCGCCCCTGAGCCAGATGAATCCGTAGTTGGTGCGGCAGGTGTGCGCCCTCGCTGCTCACAGCCCGGAAACGTTCTCTCCCCGCAGATCTCCCGTGAGTCTTAGCGGCCGCGTCTGTACACTGTGAGCGCGATTCCAGGGAAAGCAGTTGGCCCAAGCTCCCGAAGGCGAAGATGACACTCGAAACCGGACTTCCCCAAAAGCAAGGCCTGTACGACCCGCGCCATGAGCACGATGCCTGCGGCTTCGGCTTCGTCGCCGACATCCAGGGGCGCGCCTCGCACGACATCGTCCAGAAGGCGCTGGAGGTGCTGCGCAACCTCGAGCACCGCGGTGCCACGGGCGCGGACAAGAACACCGGCGACGGCGCGGGCATCCTGCTGCAGACGCCGCACGCGCTGCTGAAAGCCGAGTGCAGAAAGCTCGGCCTCGCGCTGCCGGCCCCCGGCCACTACGCGGCGGGGATGGTGTTTTTGCCGCCCAACCTGCCGGGGCGTAGCGCCATCGAGCGCTTGTTCGAGGAGACCATTCGCGCCGAGGGGCAGGTCATGCTGGGCTTTCGCGACGTGCCCACCGACGGCACGACCCTGGGGGAGACAGCGAAGCAGAGCCAGCCGGTGATCCGCCAGATCCTCATCGGACGTGGCGCGGACACACCAGACGAGCTGGCCTTCGAGCGCAAGCTCTACGTCATCCGCCGCCTGGTGGAAAAGAAGGTGGGCCGGTCGGCCATTCCCGGCCGCACGCACTTCTACATTCCCTCCTTGAGCTGGAAGACCATCGTTTACAAAGGCATGCTGAATGCGGGCCAGCTGCGCGACTTCTACCGCGACTTGAAAGACCCGCTGACCACCTCGGCCATTGCCATGGTCCACCAGCGCTTCTCCACCAATACCTTCCCGTCCTGGGCCCGCGCCCACCCCTACCGGTACATCTCGCACAATGGCGAGATCAATACCCTGCGCGGCAACATCAACTGGATGCACGCGCGTCAGTCGATGATGCGGTCCAGACTCTTCGGCGACGATCTGAAGAAGATCCTGACCGTCATTGATCTCGAAGGCTCCGATTCATCCATGTTCGACAACGTCCTGGAGCTGCTGACGCTCGCCGGGCGCGAGCTGCCGCACGCGATGATGATGATGGTCCCGGAGCCGTGGAGCCGGCATGAGTCGATGAGTCCCGAACTCAAAGCCTTCTACGAATTTCACTCCTGCCTGATGGAGCCGTGGGATGGCCCGGCCTCCATCGCCTTCACCGACGGCGTACGCGTGGGCGCGGTGCTGGACCGCAACGGGCTGCGGCCCTCGCGCTACTACATTACCCGGGGCGGCCTGGTGGTGATGGCCTCCGAGGTCGGGGTGCTCGACATCCCGGCAGAGCAGATCCTCCAGAAGGGGCGGCTGCAGCCCGGCCGCATGTTTTTGATTGATACCAGCGAAGGCCGCATCATACCCAATGACGAATTGAAAGATCGGTTCGCCCGCCAGGCTCCTTATGGCGAGTGGCTGCGCAAGTACACCGTCACGTTCAACGAACTGCCTACGCCTGAAAAAGTGATTGGCCCTGATCACGAGACCGTGCTGCGACGGCAGGAGGTGTTCGGCTATACCGCTGAAGACGTAAAGATCCTCATCAATCCCATGGCCGCGACCGGCAATGATCCGGTCGGCTCGATGGGCACCGATACGCCGCTGGCGGTGCTTTCAGGGAGGCCGCAACCGCTCTTCAACTACTTCAAGCAGCTCTTTGCCCAGGTGACCAATCCGCCGGTGGACGCCATACGGGAAGAGATCATCATGGCGGCAGAGCAGGCGGTGGGACCCGAGGGGAATCTGCTCGAGCCCGGCCCTGAGTCGTGCCGCCAACTGGCGCTGCCGACTCCGGTGCTGCGCAACAAGGATCTGGAAAAGATTCGCGGGCTCGATGGCGGCGCCGAATCAAAGGGTCTCAATTCAATTACGTTGCCTATCCTCTTCAATCCGACCCAGAACGGAGCCGGGCTGCGCAAGGCGCTGGAGGACCTGCGCTGGAAGGTCTCGGAGTGCATCGCCGAGGGATTCAACCTGATCATCCTCTCCGACCGCGGGCACGACGCGGACAACGCGCCCATTCCCTCGCTGCTCGCCGTCTCCGCCGTGCAGCATCATCTCATCCGCGAGGGCACGCGCACCCGCTGCGGCCTCATCCTCGAGACCGGCGAGCCGCGCGAGGTGCACCACTTTGCCTTGTTGATTGGCTATGGCGCCAGCGCCATCAATCCA
>JANYKT010000129.1 GCA_025358085.1 Deltaproteobacteria bacterium
GCCAGCGCGCCGAGGCCGACACCGCCGACGATCCAGGTCCAGGTGCGGCCGCCGGACACAGCTTGCACGACTGGCGTGGGCCTGGGCGCGAGGCGCAGTGGCGCGGCCTCCACCTTGGGTGGTGCGGACTCGGCGACCTCGCCCCCGGTATCCACGCGGAAGGGGTGGTCAGGGTCGCCGGCGCGGCCGGGGCCGTTGCCGAACTCGTCATACGCTTCGATGTAGTACTCGACGTATCGGCCCTTGACCGGAATCTTGGCGCCGAAGTTGTCCTTTTCGCCCCGCACCGCTTTCATATCGAGGGGCTTCGTATACTCGCCCGGCGCATACCGGTAAAAGGTCTGCGGATAGAACTTGCTCGCGTCGGTGATCCTGGCGAACACCTGCACGACCTTTCCCTCTTCCTGGCCGACCGTGACCTTCATCGTGGGCGTGTGCGTGACCACGGGAGCGGCCGTGTCGTCGGCGTGCGCAGCGAAAGCAAGAAGCAGCGCAGCGGCTGCTGCAGCGAACGACCGCATTGGAAGACCCCTTTCGAGAGTGACGCACTTTGTACATTAGAAGCGAAAGGACCGTCTCGTAAATGGTAGAAGGCGCGGCATGTCGATCCCGTCCAGCGGTACAGCAGCGATTACGCTCGATGGAACGCAGCTCTCGCTGGAACAGGTGGCCGAGGCGGCGCGCGGCTCCGCGCTGGTCGAGATCTCCCCAGCGGCGCGGCTGCGGGTGCGGTCGGCGCGGAAGCTGGTGGACCGCATCGCGGAAGGCACGGTCCCCACCTACGGAATCAACACCGGATTCGGTACCCTCGCCGAGGTGTCGATCGCGCGGCCCGATCTGCAGCGGCTGCAGCGCAACTTGATCCTCAGCCACGCGGCCGGCACCGGCGACCCGCTGCCGCTCGCGGAAGTGCGCGCGCTCATGCTCCTGCGCGCGAACGTGCTGGCGGGCGGGTACTCCGGCATCCGCGAGCGCACGCTGGATTTGCTCCTCGCCATGCTCGCGCGCGAAGTCATTCCGGTGGTTCCCGGCAAGGGTTCGGTGGGCGCGTCGGGAGACCTGGCGCCGCTTGCCCACCTGGCGCTGGTGCTGATCGGCGAGGGCGAGGCCTACTTTCGCGGCGAGCGGATGCCCGGCGCCGAAGCGCTGCGGCGCGCGGAGCTTGTGCCGGTGGTGCTCGAAGCGAAAGAGGGTCTCGCGCTGGTCAACGGCACGCAGGCCATGCAGGCGGTGGGCGCGCTCGCGCTGCTCGAGGCGGAGCAGGCGTCGCGCATCGCGGACATCGCCTGCGCGATGACGGTCGAGGGTCTGAAGGGCTCGCACAAGCCGTTCCTCGCCGCCATCCATCGGGTGCGCGGGCATGCGGGACAGATCAGCGTCGCGGCCGACCTGCGCGCCTTGCTGGCCCGGAGCGAGATCAACCAGAGCCACCAGGACCACAGCTGCGAGAAGGTGCAGGACCCGTACAGCCTGCGCTGCGCGCCGCAGGTCCACGGCGCGGCCCGCGATGCGCTCGCCTTCGTGCGCCGGACGCTGTCCATCGAGGCGAACGCGGCTACCGACAACCCGCTCGTTTTCGCCGAGGGCCACGGCCACGACGACATCGAAGGCGAGCTGATCGTGAGCGGCGGCAACTTTCACGGGCAGCCCGTCTCGCAGGCGCTGGACCTGCTCGCCATCGCCTGCACGCAACTGCAGACCATCAGCGAGCGGCGCGTCGAGCAGCTGGTGAATCCGTCGCTGTCGGGCCTGCCGCCGTTTTTGGCGCGCAACTCGGGGCTCAACTCCGGCTTCATGATCGCGCAGGTCACGGCAGCCGCGCTGGCGGCGGAGAGCAAAGTGCTCTCGCATCCGGCGTGCGTGGACTCGATTCCGTCGTCGGCCGGACGCGAGGACCACGTCAGCATGGGCATGACCGCGGCGCTCAAGGCCCGCACGGTGGTCGAGAACGCGAAGACCGGTCTCGCCATCGAGCTCCTGGTGGCCGCGCAGGCGCTCGATTTCCGCAAGCCGCTGCAGGCGGGCGCGGGGCCGCGGGCGGCGCTCGAGGTGATCCGCGCGCGGGTGCCCCACATGGACGAGGACCGCGAGCTGCACCTGGACATCGCGGCGGTGCGCGCCCTGCTCCCCGCCATCGAGCGTGCGGCGCGCGCGGCGGCAGGTCTTTAAACAGCTCGCCGACTCTCTGGTACGTTCGGACTCATGGATCCGATTGTCACCACCGAGCTCCTGGCTCCCCTCCCCCAGTGCGACCCTACCGACGCGGAGGTCGCCTCTGCCCGCGACCTGCTGGTTCATCTGGATGCCGAGGCGCGTGCGCTGGGCCATACGCCGGATGCAGCGCCGGTCCACTACGCGATGGGGCGCATCTTCATCGAGCGCCTGGGCGACTCGAAGGGCGCCGCCATCTGCTACCAGAACGCCTTCTCGCTCAACCCCGCGTACCGGCCGAACCTGGAGGCGGCGCGACGGCTGTTCGCTGGCGCGGGCCGGTACGAGAAGACAGTCGCGCTGCACCGCCGTGAGGAGGCGCAGCTGCAGGATCCTCTGCTTCGGGCAGAGTCACTGCGCGCGCAGGCCACGCTGCTGGAGCGCGACCTGGGCCAGCCGGCAGAAGCGGCGAAGCTGATTCAGCAGGCCCTCCTGCTCTCCCCGGACCACCCGGCCCTGCTCCGGGCCGCCATCGCGCAGGCGCTGCGCGACGGCGACCGCACGCGCTCGGTGCAGCTCGCGCTTCGAGCCGCGGACACCTGCCGCGACGGCGTCCAGCGCGCGCAGCTCCTGCGGCTGGCCGTGCTGTCACTCGAGTCGCTTCTGGGCGAGCCGCCTGCCGAGAGCAATGCGCCGCCCACCGAGCCCGCGCGGCCCCAGCCCGCTGAACTGGAAGCGCTGCACGAAGAGGCGGTGCGCAAGCTCCATCAGGCCGACGGAAACGATCCGGTCGGCTTCCTCGCCATGCTGGTTCGAGCCCGACGGGCCAACGACTGGGAGGCCGTGCTGCGCCTGTGCCGCGTCCACGCCGAGCGCACCCAGAGCCCTGCCGAGCGCGCGCTGGTGGCGTCGCTCGCGGCCTATCGACTGGCGCGCGCGGCCGAGGGCCTCGCCGAGGTCCGCTCCGCGCTGCAGGACAACCGCCGCGACGGCGCGCTCCTGGCGCTGCAGTCGGATCTGGCCGAGCAGCAGCAGTCGTCCGATCTGGCCGAGGCGCTGCGCCGACGCGCCGAAGGGTGCATCGAGCCGAGCGAGCGCGCGCACTTGAAGCTGAGCAGCGCCATGCTGCTCACCGACGAACTCGAGCGCGAGAACCTGCTCTCCGAGGCACTGGCGGAGAACCCCGGCGACGCTGCTGCCATCGCGCTGCACGCGCGCATGGTGGCACTGAGGGATGGCACAGCGGCAGCCGAGCGATTCGCTTCGTTGGGCGAGGCGCTGGTCGAGCACGCGCCGAATGAGGCCGCGGCGCACTTCCTCGAAGCAGGCGCCTGGCTCGCACGCGCCGGCAACCGCGAGGAGGCGGCGGTGATGGCGCGCAAGGCCCTGGGCCTCGCGCCGCGCAGCCTGGGCGCGCTGCGGCTGCTGCAGCGAACCTTGCCGCTGCTCGGCCGGCAGCAGGAGCTGGCGCAGCTGCTGGAAGAAGCTTCGACGCAGCTGCCTCGTGCGCAGGGAGCCGAGCTGCTGGCGCGGGCCGCCGCACTGCTGTCGGATTTGCCACCGGATGAGTCCGCCGAATCGCCGCGCGCGCGGGCACTGCTCATCGCGCGCCGCGCGGCTGAGCTGGCGCGAGGGCTCACCAGCCAGCGCTGGCTCGAGACCTGGACCCTGCTCGCCTTCCGGTCCGGCGACTTCCCGCAGTTCTCGCAAGCCCTCGAAGCGCGCGCCGACACCACGCAGGGGGCTGACGCCGCCGACTTCCTCGTCGAGGCCAGCGAACTGTCGCGCGCGGTGGGCGACGATGACCGCGCCAACACGCTCCTGCGCAAGGCCCGCGGCCTCGACCCGCAGTCGCCATCGGCGCGAACGGCTCTGCTGGCACTGCCCGCGCTGCCCACTCCCGAGCGCATCGAGCTCCTGGCTGAAGAGGCGCGCGCAGCCGAACCCGAGCGCGCCGCAGCGCTGCACGCCGAGCGCGCCGCGCTGCTGGAACAGCTGGCCGGCGAGGCAAGCGACGGATCTGCGAAGTCGAAAGCCTGGAGCGACGAGGCGGTGCACTCCTGCGCGCAGGCGCTGGCACTGGGCGGCGTCGACCTCGCGGTGCTGCGCCGCCTGGCGCGACTGCAGCTGCGACGCGGCGACAACGCAGCGGCGCTGGCCGTGCTGGTGCAGATCGCCGAGGCGGTGCCGGAAGGTCACGCGCGCGCTGAAGCCTACGGCCGCGCCGCCGAGCTGGCTGAGTGGCGCGTGGGCGATCCGCGCCGCGCCACCGAACTCTACGCGGCCGCGGCCGAGGCCTATCCGCAAGCCGCCTTCGCACTCTCGCAGCTCGCACGTTTACGCTCGTGGACCGGCGACTTCGCCGCGGCCGCCGACGCCTTCGAACGCCTCGCCGCTGCCGCCGAGGCCCTGACCGAGCGCAACGAAGCGCGCCGCTGGGCCGCGTCGCTGTATGCCCACCGCGCCTCCCAGCCCGGCAAGGCCGCCCAGCTCCTGCACGCGCTGCTCGCCGAGGCGCCCGGAGATCTGGAAGCCTCGGCCGAGCTGCTCAATCTGATCCAGCAGGACCATGGTCAGCAGGCGCGCAAGGAGCGGGCCGAACTGCGCGGGACGCTCGCCAGCCGCTGCCAGGATCCGCGCTGGGCGGCGCTCTTGCGCTCTGAGTCGGCCGAGGACCGGCTGGCCGCGGGCGACCGTGATCAGGGCGTAGCCGAATACCGGCGCGCGCTGGCGCTCAACCCGCAGGACCGCATCGCGCTCGATCGGGTAGAAGAGGCGCTGCGCGCATCGAGCCAGAAAGCGCTGCTGATCGAGCACCTCGGCTTCCGCTGTGCCTTCGCTGACGACGACACCAAGGCGGCGCTCCTCCTCCAACAAGCGGAGATCTTCACCGAGGACGGAAACCTCGAGGCCGCTTCCGCCGCGTACCGGCAGGCACTGGCAAGTGATCCAAACTCGCTGCTCGCAGTGAAGGGGGCGCGGCATCTCGCCGAACTGGCTGGCGACAAGCACGAGGTGATCCGGCTGCTGGCGCGGGAGGCCAGCCTGTCACACGACCCGCACCTGGCTGCCGGCTCGCTGGTGGAAGCAGCGCTGCTCGCGGTGGACCTGGGCGAGAACAACGAAGCGGTGGTCCACCTCACCACCGTGCTCGAGCACGATCCCGACAACGCCGACGCGGCGGTCAAGCTCCGCGGGCTGCTGCCCGATCCATCGTCGATGATCGCAATCTTCGAGAAGGTCGGCGCGGCGCACGCGAACGCGCGGCTGGGCGCGACGGCCTGGGCGCACGCGGCGCTCATCCGGCTGCGCGAGCTGGACGATCGCGCCGGGGCTTTCGAGTCCGCCAGCAACGCACTCGCGCGCGACCCGCAGAACTTGCCGGCGCTCGAGCTTCGCGCCGATGCGGCTGAGGCGCTGGGCCACACCAGAGAAGCATCGGACGCTCTGGCACTGAGGCTGCAACTCGGTCACGGCGACGCGCGCGAACCGGATTGGAAGCTCCGCCTCGGCCGGCTCTACGCACTTCTGGATGACGCGGAAAAGGCGCTGCCCCTGCTCGCGGCGCAGATCGATCAGCTTGATCGCGCGCTGCTGCTCAAGCTTGCTCCGGGCGCGGGCGCGCTCGGCCCGGCGGACGCCGCCCGCTTCTACCAGCGGCTGCTGGAGGTCTTCCCGGCGGCCTCCGGTGCTCGAGCGCAAGGCGAGGCGAAAGCAGACGGGACCGGCACAGACGGGAGCGAACCAGTCGGAAGCGGTACGGGCGCTGCTGCTGCAGGAGGGGTGTCGCACGAACAACGAGCGAGCTGGGCCGACGAGTTGGCGCGGGCGCTGCTCGCGTCGGGCCAGCACGCTGAAGCGCTGGCGGCCTTCCGCCGCGCGGTCGCGCTCGATCCGGGCAACCACGAGGCGCTGCGCAACCTGGCGGATCTGGCGGCGCAAAGTGCTCCGGAGGAAGCCATCGCGGCGCACCGCACGCTGCTCGAGTTGACGCCGCCCCCGCGGGAGTCGCTGCAGAAGCTGGTCGAACTGTTCGGGGTGACAGGCTACGCCGACGCTGCCTTCAACGCCGCCGCCGTGCTCGCCGGGCTGAACCTGGCCAGCCCCTCGGAGAAGGCGCTCTACGACGCGGCTGCCGCGAAGCCGCCACCCACCGAACTGCCGCAACTCACCGATGGCTTCGCCATCCACGCGCCCGACGACCAGGGCGCGGTGCGCGAATTGCTCGCGGCGGCAGCGCCCGCGATCGCACGCGCCTTCCCTGCCGAGTTGTTGGGCCGCGGCGCGCTGGTGAAGGGCGACAACCCCGTGCGCCGGGTCGTCAGCGCCATCGCACGCGCGCTCGCCTTGCCCGAGCCGCCGCTCTTCCTTGCCAAGGCGGAACCCGCGGTGGTGCTGGCCGTGGCAACCGAGCCGCCTGGGTTGCTGGTCGGCGCCGAGGTGCCGAAGCGCTTCAGCCCGCGCCAGCAGCGGTTTCTTTACGCGCGCGCGCTTGCGCACCTTCGTCGCGGGACGCAGGCGCTTGCGGGTCTGCCGCCAGCGCGGCTGGCGTCGCTCGCCGGTGAGCTGATCCGGCTCTGCGCTCCCGAGGGCACCGACTTCTCCGGCCTGCCCGCTGCCGACAATGCGCTCTTCGCGCTGCTTTTGGCCCAGCTCCAGCCGGAGGTTCGCGCGCAGCTGGCGCCGCTCGCTGCACGCGCCGTCGCCGAGCTGCCGCCTGGCTTCGAGTCGCTTTCGCTTGGCATCCGCGAGAGCGCCGAGCGCACCGGTCTTGCCGTCTGCGCGGACCCAGCGGCAGCGATCGCGCTGGTTGCCGCCGAGTGCCCCGGCGGACTCGACCGCCCGGAGGTCGCGCGCCTGGCTCGCTTCGCCGTCAGCCCGGAGTATCTCGCGCTCCGCCCGCGCTGAGTCACGCCGCGCGGGGGTCGTCGGGCTTGACGCTTCCGCGGAGTTTCAAGAAGCGCTGCAGGGTGTTTTTTGGCGCTACGGCCCTGCGGGCCTCCACTTGTGCGGGGGGCTAACGCCGCCCCCCGCAACGCCCCCGGGCGCGCCGAGCGAGCAGCGACGAGATGCGGTTGCCCGGCCGACAGGCGGCGGCGGCCGCGGAACCGGACGGGTGTCCCGCGGTCGGCTCGCCTCGACAGGCAGGACAGAGCGCGCCCGTTCGCCAGAAGACGGACGTTGCCCTCGCCTGGTGCCGGCTACACCGCGTTGTGATTGGTAAGCCGCCATGCCTGATCTCGTGTTTGAGGCGGAAGGCTGCGCTCACCCGCGGTCGCTGGCCGGGTCAACCACAGTCCTTGCTTTCTGCGAGCGCTTACCGGTCGCGAGCGAGGCAATGCGCGCCGAGCTGCGCGGGCTCGGCGCGACGCTTGTCGTGCTCACGCCAGAGGGCGGCGTACAGCTGCGACCCGACGATCCGCCGGAGAGGCTTCGGCCCGCGCCGAAGTTCTGGAAAACTTTCGCGGCTGGGCTGCCGCCGGCGCTCACGCTGATCTTGCTGGCCCCGGACGGCACCGTCCGGCTCCGCCGCACGAGCGATGACGCCGTCGAGCCCGAGGCAATCTTGCTCAAGGTGCTGCGGGCAGCGGGCAAGGCGGTGCGCACGCAGGCAGCCGATGCGAAGCACCCCGCGCCGGCGCGCAATGCGCTCGAGCGGGCGCGGTTGGCGGGCAGCGCGCGAGGCCTGGGTCGCCGCGAGCTGCTGCTGACCAGCCTCGCTTCCGCCATCGCCCTCGCAGTGCTGGACGCGTGCGCCACGACACCGCCCATCAGCGAAGCGAAGCCCAATTCCGCCATCGGCCCGGACCTCATCGATGTCAACCTCGAGATCAACGGAGAGACCCGCAAGCTGCGCCTCGACCCGCGCACCACCCTGCTCGACGCGCTCCGCGAGAATCTCGGCCTGACCGGCACCAAGAAAGGCTGCGACCTGGGTCAATGCGGCGCCTGCACCGTGTTGGTCGAGGGCAAGCGGATCGACTCCTGCCTCGCCCTCGCGGCACAGCACGACGGCCACAAGGTCACCACCATCGAGGGCCTCGCCGATGGCCCCCGGCTGCACCCGATGCAGACCGCCTTTCTCGAGGAGGACGCGTTCCAGTGCGGCTACTGCACGCCGGGCCAGATCCTCTCGGCCATTGCGCTCTTGAACGAAGGCCGCGCTTCCACCGATGACGAGATCCGCGAAGGCATGAGCGGCAACCTCTGCCGCTGCGGCGCCTACCCCAACATTTTGGCGGCCATCCGCCGCGTGAGGTCCTGATGCGACACTTCACCTTCGAGCGCGCGAAGAGCGTGGACGAGGCAGTGAAGGGCGGCGCGCAGCCCGAGGCCGCGTTCCTCGCGGGCGGCACCTCGCTCGTGGATTTGATGAAGCTCGAGGTGTTGACGCCGCTGCGAATTGTCGATGTCTCGCGGCTCGATCTGCAGAAGATCGAGGCGCGCACCGGCGGCCTGGTCCTCGGCGCGCTCGCTACCAACACCGATGTGGCGCTGCATCCGGAGGTGCGGCGGCGGCTGCCCGCGCTGGCGGAGGCGCTGCTCTCGGGAGCGTCTCCACAGCTGCGCAACGCGGCCACCGTCGGCGGCAATTTGCTGCAGCGCACGCGCTGCGCGTACTTCCGCGATCTCGCCACCCTTTGCAACAAGCGCACGCCGCGCAGCGGCTGCGACGCACTCGAAGGCTGGACGCGGATGCACGCCATCCTCGGCGGAAGCAACCAGTGCATCGCGGCGCACCCGTCGGACATGTGCGTGGCGCTGGCGGCGTTCGACGCGCGCGTGAAAGTGCGCGGACCTCAAGGCGAGCGAGAGATCGCGCTGACCGACTTTCATCTCCTGCCCGAGCAGCACCCCGACCGCGAGTTCGCGCTTTCGCCCGGCGAGCTGGTCATCTCGGTGTTCGTCCCGACCACCGCGGCTGCGGCCCGCTCGCGTTACGTCAAGGTGCGCGACCGCGCCTCCTATGCGTTCGCGCTGGTCTCTTGCGCGGCAGGGCTCGAGCTGTCCGGCGGAACCAGCGGCAGAATCATCAGGGAGGCGCGCGTGGCGCTGGGCGGCGTCGGCACCAAACCCTGGCGATCGATCGAGGCCGAGCGCGCGCTCGCCGGACAGCCGCCGACGAAGGACTCGTTCCGCAAGGCAGCGGAGCTTTTGCTGGCCGGCGCGCAGCCGCGCCGCGACAACGCCTTCAAGGTCGAGCTGGCCAAACGCACCATGGTGCGCGCGCTCACGCTCGCGGCGGAGGGCGCATGAAACCCACCATCACCGGTCAGCCTCTCGCTCGCATCGACGGCCACGCCAAGGTCACTGGCGCGGCGCGCTACTCGGCCGAAGTCCAGATCTCCGGGGTTGCCTACGGCGTGCTGGTCACCAGCGCCTGCGCGCGCGGCCGCATCCTCGCAATCGAGACCAACGACGCCGAGCGCGAGCCCGGCGTGCTGGCGGTGATCACGCCGAAGAACGCGCTGCGCCTGCCCGACACCAAGGTGCCCGAAAACGATCGCGTGGTGCAGGTGCTGCAGGACGACCGCATCGTCTACAGCAACCAGCCGGTGGCGCTGGTGGTCGCCGAGACGCTGGAGGGTGCGATGCACGCGGCGTTGCTGGTCAAGGTCCACGAAGAGAAGGAGCCGGCAACGGTGCGGCTCGACGACGAGATCAAGAACGCGTTTGAGCCCGAGCCCCAGAGCGCCTCGGGGAAGAAGTCCGCCGACCAGGTGCGCGGCGACCCTGCGCGTGGACTGCGCGAGGCGGCCATGCGCATCGACGAAACCTACCAGACGCCGTACGAGACCCACAATCCGCTCGAGCCGCACGCAACCACCGCGGTGTGGAACGGGCCTGACCGGCTCACCGTCTATGACGCCACGCAAGGCGTGTTCGGCGTGCGCAAGAAGCTGGCGAAAATGTTCGCGCTGCCGACCGGCAACGTGCGCGTGCTGACCAAATTCGTCGGCGGCGGCTTCGGCTGCAAGGGCACGCCCTGGTCGCACGTGATCCTGGCCGCGCTGGCAGCGAAGCAGGTGGGGCGGCCGGTCAAGCTGGTGCTGACGCGGCCGCAGATGTTCGGCATGGTCGGCGGACGGCCGCTGACGCGCCAGCGCCTGTCGGTGGGCGCGAACAAGCAGGGCAAGCTCACCGCTTTGAGGCACGAGAGCGTCTCGACCACCTCGCGGTTCGACGACTTCCTCGAGCCGGCCGCGTCGGTGTCGCGGCACTCCTACGCCTGCGAGAACATGGCGACCAGTCACCGGCTGGTGCGGCTCGACATCGCTACGCCCACGTACATGCGCGCGCCCGGCGAGGCGACCGGCGGCTTTGCGCTGGAGTCGGCCATCGACGAGCTGGCCCATGCGCTGAAGATGGATCCGCTCGCGCTGCGGCTCGCGAGCTACGCCGAGACCGATCCCACCGAGGACAAGCCCTTCTCCAGCAAGTCCTTGCGTAAGTGCTACGCGGAGGGCGCGCGCCGCTTCGGCTGGGCCTGGAACAAGCGCAGCCCGGCTCGCGCCGACGGGATGCTGGTCGGCGTCGGGATGGCGACGTCGTCGTATCCGGCGTACTTCAGCAAGGCCGAGGCGCTGGCGCGGATGCTGCCCGACGGCACCGCGCTGGTGACCTCCGGCGCCGTCGATCTGGGCGGCGGTACGTACACGGTGATGAGCCAGGTGGCGGCGGACGCCATCGGGCTGCCGATGGACCGGGTGCGTTTCGATCTCGGTGACAGCGAGATGCCGGAGGCGCCGCGCTCGGGCGGGTCGCAGACCGCGGCGAGCTGCGCCTCGGCGGTGCTGCTGGCGGGCCGCGCGCTGCGCGACAAGCTGGTGAGGATGGCGGTCGCGGACGCGGGCTCGCCACTGTTGGGCGCGCGGCCCGACGAGGTGCTGATCGAGAACGGGCGCATGACCGCGAACGGCCGCACCGACAGCTTCGCCGACGTGGTCAAGCGGGCCGGCGGCGCACCGGTGGAAGAGCGCGCCAGGGCCGGCCCCGACGAGGCGCGGAAGAAGTGGTCGCTGCACTCCTTCGGCGCGCAGTTCGTCGAGGTGCTGGTCGACCCGGATCTCGGTCACGTGCGGGTCAAGCGGCTGGTGGGCGTCTTCGCCGGAGGGCGGATTTTGAATGCCCGGCTCGCGCGCAGCCAGCTCATGGGCGGCATGGTGTGGGGCATCGGGATGGCGCTGCATGAGGAAACCGTTTACGACGAAAAGATCGGGCGCATCATGACCCGCGACCTCGCGGACTATCACGTGCCGGCGCACGCGGACGTGCAGGTCATCGAGCCTTACTTCATCGAGGAGGAAGACGTGCACGTAGACCCGGCGGGCGTAAAGGGCATCGGGGAAATCGGCATCACGGGCACCGCCGCGGCCATTGCGAACGCGGTCTTCAACGCCACCGGCAAGCGGGTGCGCTCGCTGCCGATCACGCCGGACAAGCTGCTCTGATGGAGCCACCGGTGGGCCGCGCCGGTGTAGTGAGGTGGGCATGGGTCTCGGCGTCGGACAACCTTTGACGGTGGAGGAGCTCCTCGCCCGAACGCCGAAAGCTGCAGACCTGTTTCGCGGCTGCCGTGCCGCACGACTGGCTCGCGGACCCAATTAGGGGAGCCTGGAGATCTTCCGCCGAACCGGCCTCGCCTGCGCGCTCCTGCAGACCGCCCACCGGGGCCAGCGCCTCAAGCCCGAGCCCTTCGATGTGCTGGAGTTCTCCGTCGATGAACTGCTCGGCGATGACGCGGACGACGACGCGCCCTGACGGCTCAGGGTGCTCCGCCTATTCCTCGCGAAGGACCGCGCCCGGCGGCAGGCGCGCTTGCAGGAAAGCCACGGCCTGGCGGACTTCATCCTCGACCCGGCCGTCAAAAGTGACCTTCACTCGATAATCGGCGTTATCGAATCTTGGATAACTTCCTAGTGAAACATTACCGAAAGTCGCGACCGTCGCGTCCAGGTGCTCGGCGATGGCGCCTTCGCCCAGCGACAGGTACAGCGCGCGCGAGAAGATGGGCGCGGCCCGGTAGCGCTCGCGGATGCGCAAGAATCCCTCGCGCAGCAGCGACGGCACGCCCGGCAGCACCGCCACGTTCTCGAGCGAGATAACCGGGAACAGCCACCCCTCGTGCCACTCGACCAGCGCGCCTTCGGGCACCTCGGCGAGGCGTCGCCGTGCCGCGTTCAGCTTGTCGCCGTAGCTCTCGCGCAACAGCGAGAGGATGCGGTCGTCCGCGACCACCTTGCGTCCGAAGGCCTGCGCCACCGCCGCGATGGTGACGTCGTCGTGCGTGGGCCCGATGCCGCCCGAGGTGAAGACCCAGCGCGCACTGGCGAGGCAGCGCCTGAGCGCGTCGATGATCAGCGGGATCTCGTCGGGAACCGTCTCGATGCGCCGCAGGTCCACGCCCAGGGACCGCAGCTCGCGCGCCAGGAAGGGTCCGTTCTCGTCGACCACTTTCGCCGAAAGGATCTCGTTGCCGATGACCAGGATGGCGGCGGTGCTCAAGAGTGCGCTCCCTCGGGCTGCGGCCATCAGCCAAGCTGCTGCTGTACCGCGGCGTAACAGTGTTCAGAGACATCGGCGATAGGCCGGGTGCCGTCGATGGAGACCACGGTGGCGAGCGTGCCGATCAGCCGCGAGTACTCGCGCTCAATCGCAGCGAGCTGCTGCGCGGTTTCGTAGCGTTCCAGCTTGGCGCCGCGTTGCTGGACGCGAACCAGCGCCACCGGCGACGGCACGTAGAGGAACAGCGTCAGGTCGGGCTTGCGGGCGTAGCGGTTGGCGGCGGCGATGAATTCGTGCGAGACGGTGGCGCCCTGGTACGCCAGCGAGCTGAGAATGTAGCGGTCGAGGATGACGTCCTCGCCCCGCGCGAGCCGCGGCTCGATCTGCGCGGTGAGGTGGTCGAGCCGGTCGGCGGCGAAGAGCAGCGCCATCACGCGCTCGTCCACCACACCCAGCCTCCCGTCGGCGTGCGTGGTGGCGGTGCGGCCGGCCAGGACCTGCCGAATCAAAAGGCCCGCCGGCCCCTCGCTGGGCTGGTGCGCGAGATAAACGGTGCGGCCCTGGCCTTGCAGCCGCTCGGCCAGGATGCGCGCTTGCGTGGTGGTGCCGGCGCCATCGAGGCCCTCGAAGACGATGAACCGACCGTTCACAGCGGCACTCCGGGAGGAAGATCGACGCCGAGCAGCTCGCGCAGCTGGGCGACGCGCGCCTCCAGCAGGAGCTCGCGCCGCAGCTCGCGGCGCGCGTAGAAGAAGCTGCGCAAGGCGTCCCCCAGCAGGAGCAGGTCGAGCGCCACCAGAGGGTAGAGGAAGAGCGGCGGACGGGCCGAGTCCCAGAGCAGCTTGCCGCAGACACCGGCGAGCACGGCCCAGCAGAAGCCGCCCAGCGCAGCGCGAGCGAAGGCGTCCACCGAGCGGCGCTCGCGCGCGGCGGTTGAGAGCTTGGTGAGCTCGCCCTGTAACTCTAGTTGCTGCGCCTGCGTCATCCGCGCGCGTGGTACCGCGAGGCGCTTTGGCAAGTCAATCGGCTGCGGCGCAAGCCCGCGACGAACAGTCAATCAAACGCGCCCCCCAGGCGCACGCCGCACTCGACGCAACGCGGGCCGGCGGGCACCCGCGCGAAGCAGGCGGGGCACAGCTGCGTCTCGTCGCTGACGCCCGAGCCCGAGCCAGCAGCGCGCGCGGGCGCCGCCACATAGCGCGACCGGCGACGGCCGCAGCTGTCGCAGACCAGCCCGGTGGCGGGCGCGCGGCACCAGGGACAAGTGCCGTCGTCTTGCGGCGTTGGAGTGCGAACACCGTCATCGGCTTCACGCCCCAGGTCTACCTCGGTGACGCTGCCGCTCCAGAATCGGGGAGCCTCGGGGTCGGCCTCGATCTGCGTGCGCTCGAGGCCCTCCACACCTTCGTCGATGATGCGCAGGTCACGGCGAGCGACCTGGGTCCGCTCCAGGCCGGGCACCGCGTCGACAGGAGAGGCCGAGCGAGCTTCGGCGTCGGGCGGCGCATCGTAGAGCGTCTGCTCCAGACCCGGCACAACGGTCACCGGGAGTTCAACCTGCGCCACGACCGCGAGAGGCTTGCCGCAGCTCTCGCACTCGGGCGCGTCATCCAGATTCGCGGTTTCGCACAGCGGACAGGTCATTCGGCGAGTCTACCTCTCGTCGAGCGATGGTGGACGCGACATCAATTCCCGCTGCTGGAGTGGCTTCCCTGTCGTCGCGCGACCAGCGGGACAAAGCGCACTGCCAGCAGCGTGCGGTGTTCGAGAGCGCCGGAGGACAGCCGGTGCCACAACTGCAGCTCCTGGTGGTCTGGGTTGGGACCGACGGGGATGACAAGCCTGCCGCCGGGCGCGAGCTGCTCGAGCAGCGCGGGCGGGACCTCGCGCGGCGCGGCCGCGACGAGAATGGCATCAAAGGGCGCCGCCTCTGGCCAGCCCAACGCGCCATCGCCCAGACGCAGCTCGGCGCGGCCGTAGCCAAGGCGGGCAAGAGTGATCGCGGCGCGCGCCAGAAGCTCGGGAACGATCTCGATGGAGCGCACCTTCGCACCCGGGCCCAGGAGCTGACAAAGAATAGCGGTCTGGTAGCCGCTGCCGGTGCCGACCTCCAGCACGCGCTCGCTGCCGCTGAGCTGCAGGGCCTCGGTCATCGCGGCAACGATGAGCGGCTGCGAGATGGACTGACCGCAGCCGATGTCGAGCGGCCGGTCGTCCTGGGACTCTGCCTGCAGCTCAGCCGGCACGAACGCCGCGCGAGGCACCTGCTCAAAGGCATTGAGCACACGTGGGTCGCGCACGCCCTGCTCCACCAGCCGGCGCACCAGCAGGCTCTCGCCTTGCAGGCTCTCACCTTGACCTTGTTTGATCTCTTCCACTACGGCGCCTCCTGGGGGTGATGCGACAGCCCGATGCGGTTCCCTTCGGGATCGCGAACGTAGAGCGTAAACCGGGTTCGATGAACGATAGCCATTCCAAGCCGCGCCTCCCAGGCAACGCGCTCGGCGGCGCGAATGCTGATGGCGAAGAGGTGCAGTCCCGCGTGCGGGTCCCGGAAGTCGTGTGCCGGCGCAGGCTCGTCGTCGCAGGTTTCGAGCGCGAGGAAGCCGTCGCCGAGGGAGAGCCAGATCGACCGCTCACCCGGGCGTCCGTCGTCCCACGGCCAGCGCGTGCGAACGGACAGTCCGAGGACGTCGCAGTAAAATCTCTCGGCGCGCGGAAGATCGGTCACCTGGATGGCAAGGTGGTGAAACACCGGGCCGGTACCGAGGTCGTCAGCAGGCAAAAGGCGCAGTCGGCGAGCCTTGCCTGTCACTTGCTTTTTCTTGACCCCCGTCTCGTGGCGCTTTGGAAAGCAGTAGTTGGAGATGCGGCCACTGACATCCTTGAGATTGAAGGCTCCAGGATTGAAGCGGCCCCCCGCCCAGTCGAGCAGCTCTTGGTGGCGCTCGTCGCTCGGGTTCGCGATTGCAGAAAGGAAGTCCATATAAGCGTGAGAGCCGCCGCAGTCTTCCGGCGGGCAGGCGCGGGCTCCATCGATACCGCGCGGATAACGCAGCCGCGGCTGCCGCGGGACGAGCTCCTCCAACTCGACGCGGTGCTCCCAGCTGTCACCGAAGTCATACTCGTAGAGCAGGCTCGCCCCGGCCTCGAAGGCCTGGAACAGCGGCGCGGTTCGTTCGTCGATCACCGAAGGATCGTCCATCAAGTCCGGATTGCCGTAGCGCTCCTTTCCGATCTCGAACTGGTGCAGGTGCAGCTCCCTCCAGCCCATCGCGGCCTGCAGCGCCACGTGGAGATCCAGCAGGCTGCTCGCGGCCTCGATGTGGATGCGGCGCCACACCTGGGGCTCGACCGCCACCAGCGTGACCTTGAGCTGGAGGATGGAATCCTCCGGAATGAGCGTCGGGGCGCCCTTCATGACCAGAGCAAGCCGAGCTCAAGCTCGATGGCGTCGAACGGCTCGGCGCGGACCTTGTCCGAGTTCGCCCCGCTGCCGACCAGCATCCAGCCCCCGCCCTCGAGGCGGAAGACCTCGAGCGTGCGCGCGATGGGGTCGACCAGCCAAACATGCGCGACTCGCTCGCGGGCGGAGAGCGACAGCTTCACCACCCGGTCACGGCGGCGGGTCAAGTCTGACAGCACTTCGCAGATCCAGTCGGGCGCGAGCGGGAAGAACGCGGTCTCGGGCAGTACGGGCATTCTTTCGAGCCGCCAACCAGCCAGGTCGGGGACGACCACGTCGGCTCGCAAGTGAAGCTCCGGCTCCGCGAGGATGCACGAACCTCCAGGGTCTCCGCCTCCCAAGCCAGAAGTCGCGCCCGGCAGCACCCCCGGATTGAAAGACGTCCGCGCGTGCCGCGGCGCGGGGCGGGGAGAGACAACCAACTCTCCGGCGAGGATCTCACCGATCAGGTTGGGGGCGAGCGCCTTGATGTCCGCGTAGGGCGGTGGCCGGACCGCTGTGACTTCAGGTTTGCCCATGCCCTCACAGTAGGTAAGCGGCCATCCAGGAGCAACAACGCAATCAGCGCAAGGCTCCTCGTTGGGTCAGGGACCATGCCCTCGGCCCTCGGTTGCCTACTGGAGTGCAATCGCGCTATAGGGCCGCTCCCTTAATTCAGAGAGCCTCAAATGCTTGCCCGCGAGCACATTCGCAACATCGCCATCATCGCCCACGTCGACCACGGCAAGACCACGCTCGTCGACTACCTGCTGCGCCAGACCGGCATCTTCCGCGCCAATGAAACCATGGTCGAGCGCGCGATGGACTCGAACGATCTCGAGCGCGAAAAAGGCATCACCATCATGGCCAAGAACGCCGCGATCAACTATCGCGGCGTCAAGATCAACATCGTCGATACGCCGGGCCACGCCGACTTTGGCGGCGAGGTGGAGCGCGGCCTGCGCCTGGTGGACGGCGTGCTCCTGCTGGTCGACGCGGCGGAAGGCCCGCTGCCGCAGACCCGCTTCGTGCTCGGCAAGGCGCTGGCACTGGGTCTGCCGGCGGTGGTCGTGGTCAACAAGATCGACCGCGGCGACGCGCGGCCTGCCGAGGTGCTCGACGCCATCTACGCGCTCTTCATTGATATGGGCGCGAATGAGCACCAGATTGAATTCCCGGTCATCTATGCGGTCGCCCGCGCCGGCCGCGCGTCCTTGCGTCTGTCGGACTTCGACGACCTCCCGGTTGGCCAGACCGCGGCCCCCGGCGCCGAGCCGCACAGGGGCGAAGTTCCCGGAGCGCGCAGCAAGACGCTCGAGCCGCTGCTCGACGCCATCCTGGAGACCATCCCGCCGCCCAAGAAGGCCGCCACTGAGCACGACCGGCTGCAGATGCTGATCGCGAACCTCGACTACGACGACTACGTCGGTCGTCTCGGCATCGGGCGGTTGACGTCCGGCGCGGTCTCCGCGGGGCAAAACGTCACCATCTGCAAGGCGGACGGCATCTTCGCCAAGGGCAAGGTGGTCAAGATCTTCGCCTTCGAAGGCATGAAGCGCGTCGAGATCCCCGAGGCCGGACCTGGTGAGATCATTTCGCTCGCGGGCATCGAGGAGATCTCCATCGGCGACACCATCGCCGACCCGGAGCACCCGATTCCGCTCGAGCGCATCCACGTCGACGAACCGACCATGTCGATGATCTTCAAGGTCAACGACGGTCCCTTCGCCGGCCGCGAAGGCAAGTACGTCACCAGCCGCAACCTGCGCGAGCGTCTGCACCGCGAGGCTTATCGAAACGTGTCGATTCGCGTCTTCGATACCGCCACGCCCGACGCTTTCCGGGTCATCGGCCGAGGCGAACTGCAGCTCGCCGTGATTATCGAAACCATGCGCCGCGAGGGCTTCGAACTGACCGCGTCGAACCCGGTCCCGCTCACGAAAGAGATCAACGGCGACCTGCACGAGCCAATGGAGTTGATGGTCTGCGACGTCCCGCAGACCTCGGTCGGCGTGGTCACCGAGCGCATGGGGCCGCGCAAGGGCCGCATGGTGGAGATGCAGAACATCGGCTCGTCGCGCGTGCGCTTGAACTTCCGTATCCCGGCGCGCGGGCTGGTCGGCTTCCGCAACGAGTTCCTCACCATCACGCGCGGCGAAGGCATCATGTCGTCGCAGTTCGACGGCTACGAGCCGTGGCAGGGGAAGATCCCCAAGCGCAGCAACGGCGCCATCGTCTCGGACCGCGAGGGCGACACGGTTGCCTATGGCCTCTTCGACCTGCAGGAGCGCGGCGATCTCTTCGTCGGCGCCGGCGTGCCTGTTTACGAGGGCATGATCTGCGGCGAGAACGCGCACCCGCTCGACCTGGACGTCAACGTCTGCCGGGCGAAGAAGCTGACCAACATCCGCACCGTCAGCAAGGACGAGAACGTGGTTCTGACTCCTGCGCGCGAGATGTCGCTGGAGAAGGCGCTGGAGTGGATCAACGAGGACGAACTCGTCGAGGTCACGCCCAAGAACGTTCGCTTGCGCAAGAAGATCCTGCCGTCCGGCGACCGGTACCGCCTGGACCGCGAGCGCAAGCGCACGGACGGGGTGCTGTAGAAGGCGGACGGGCTGACGCCGGCGCGGGACGGCCTGTCTTTCGCGGCGGGCAGGCTGACTTTTGCCGCGGACAGTTCGTCTTTCAAGTCGAACAGCCTGCTTCCGCTTCGGACAGCGCGCTTTTCGCTTCGGACAACCTGCCATTCCGCGCAGGCCTGCGTACTTTGCAAAGCAGCGCTTCAACCGCCGATCAAGAGCCGTCTTCGAGCAGCGCTTGTCTGACTTTTTCCCTTGCCTTGATCGATCCGCGACGCAGAGAAAGCCTTGCAATCGCGCCCAGGCGGTCACGCTGGCTGGGCTGCGACGATCACGCGGGCGCCCCGCCCCCCGGGATACAGGGACGATTCTCCTGCGATAGACTCGGTAGCGCCACCCGCCGTCTGGCAAGCGACGCGGTCCTGTAAAGGAAGTCACTATATGAATGGCGAGTTCGCGCTCCTGATCGCGCTGTGCACCTACGGTAATGCGGTTCTCGAGGGAACGCCCCAGGCGTCTACGTTGAGTGATTCCGGACCGGTCATGCGCTACATCCGCAGCGTTCGTTGGGCTGGCGATCCCCCAGGAGAAATTGAGCTGGTACGTCGTGCGCCAGCCCAGGGCGTGACGGCGTTCTGGGACGACCTGCGGAAGCGAGGTGCCCGGCGGATGCTGTTCGTGCGTTTACCGATCCATACGACCGTTGCCGACCTCGCCTTTGCAGGGAAAGGCCCTTGGGCAATCCAGGTGAACTTCCAGAAGAGCTCCGAAGTTTGGGTTGCAGAGTGGACAGCAGGTGCCGACCGCGATCGCCCGTGGCAGGTAAACACGATCGCCACTGCCTGCGCGCCTCGAGGCACCATTCATTGCGACCGAAGCGGAGCGATCGCTCAAAGCAGCGCTGTCGGACGCGGAGCGATTCGCCCGCATCCATCATGAGCTAGGGGCGTGGGCCGAGACGATGGCCGAGGCAGCGCGCCGCCCGCAGGAGGACCGGCCCTCCATCGACTACTATCCCGATATGGTACCGGCGCAAATCTCTGCGCCCGCCCGCCGACTCATCGCTGCCAGCGCGAAGGCCTTCGTATTCGCCGGAATGGGTTCATGGAATGACGTAGGCTTTGCCGAGCGTGCCGTGCAGGTAGAATACCAGGCTGTTACGGAGCGTTTGAGGCAAGCTTCCGGGGCCTGGCCACAGGCTCGAATATCAAGGACGCAGTGCGAACGAAATCAGAGCGAGAGTAAAGGGCACAAATCGCATCGTAACCTGCCTCCAGGGACCAGAAATGGAGCGATACTCAACAGAGTGCGACCCAATCCGCTTGGCCGGCCGTATCGTGGGCGGGGCGGACTGGAGGCCACCCGCTTCCTCTCCAAGTTCTGCCTCATCAATTACTACCCGCAAGGAGTCGGGGTCGATCCGTAGTAGCCCCGCGTCGAAGAGGGCGTGCAGGTCCGCGCGTAGGACGAGCCCGTTGCGAATGGAATTATCACTCGCCTCCGAGTGGCTTTGAATGTGAGCGGCTTGCAGAACCGCGTCTGCCCTCGAATTTTCTCGTCCGCCGCGCGGACCTTCTCGGCCTCGGCCGCGCGGACCTTCTCCGCCCCCGCCGCGCGAGACTTGTCGGCCTCCGCCGCACGAACCTTCTCAGCCTCCGCCGCGCGCGATTTGTCGGCCTCCGCTGCGCGAACCTTCTCCTTGCGCGCGCCAGGAAGGCAGCGTAGCGCGACGCCGCAGCGGACACGCAACGATCACGATCCCGAGGACTAGACGGCGGTCGCTGCGCGGGTTGGTGCGCGCTGCCGCCGCGTGCTAGCCTGAACCCTTCGCGTCCGTGTTTCGTCCGGAGCGGGAGGCCACAAGTGAAGATCTCGCTGCGCCGCGGGTCGCTTTGCACCTTGGTGCTGTTCCTGACCGCGGCTTGCGACGTGGGCCGGCCGGCCGAAGGGACCGACAGCCCCCCGCTTGCCGGGGCGGCTCTCGAAAGGAAGGGCGGAAAAGCCGACTGCGCTCCACCGCAGGGCAACATCTCCGAATCGGGGCTGAGCCTGTTCGAAGCGGAGACGAGCGTGGCGAGCGCACGAGATGGCTCGATCGCCGCCGTCTGGATCTCGAACACCGCGTCGCCCTTCAAGGGCGGTTTTCAATCGATCGGCTACCGCGTTTGGCGGCCGAATTGCGAGTTGGGCCCGGACGGCTGGAGCCCCGTGCAGTTGATCGCCGTTCCCGGCGCGTTTTATCACAGCGACCCGTCGGTGGCGGTGAACGAGCGCGGGGACTTCTTTTTCTCTTTCCTCGCGGCATTCGGCCGACACACGCCGCCGGACAACTCGCCGCACGGTTGGAATGACCGCCGCGTGTATGTCGCCAGGCTGCGGCGCGGGGCCGTCTCGGTCGAGCCGGCGGTGCTCGCTACCCGCAATCCCTTCACGCCGCTCCATCCGGACCGGCCCACCATCGCGGTCACCCCGCGCGGCACGCTGCTGGTCGCCTATACCGAGTTCACGGACACGAGCATGCGGCTGCTCCGGAGCGCGGACAACGGCGTCACCTGGACCGAGGCCGTGGTCGACGGCAGCGGGTTCGGATTCGAAGGCCAGGTTTGTGTCCCGCGCCGCGGGGGCCACCGCCGCCGCGTGTACGTGATGAAGACCTGGTGGGGACTGTCGGGACCACCGCTCGATGCCCGTGTAACCGGACGCTTCGACCACGACGGCCGGACACCGACGCCGGGACTCGGCGACCCGGCGGTACCGGCCATCCACCTCCACTGGAGCGACGACGACGGCCTCACCTTCCGCCCCGAGGACGTCAACCGCTGGCCGATGGATCCCATCCTCGGGGGATCCTTCTCTTGCGATGCCCGCGACGACGAGGTCTGGCTCTCCGCCGCCAGGCTGGACAGCGACTCTCCCGACGCCGCCACCTCCCACCTGCACATCGCACATTTCGTCGACGCCGGGCTCACCCTGGCGGGCGAATCGGTGCCTGACGCTCCCCCGAACGTCTCTTACGTCTCCCCGGTCATCGTCGCCGGTATCCACAAAGGCCTCGACCTCTTGACGTATCAGTTCGAGGTCGGTGCGCCCGTCGATGGCAAATTTGTCCGCATCCACTCCAGCGATCGCGGCCAGACCTGGTCCGCTCCGGAGGTGCTCGCCGAGAATCTGTCGATCCTCGGCGACCGCCACGGCCTCGGCTGGCTGGGCGACTATGTCGGCGGCGCGCCGGTCCAGGGCGGCGGAGTGCTCGCGGTCTTCCCCCGCACCAGCACGGATCTCGCCACCGGAACGAACTTTCCCCAGCACGTGAACTTCGTCGCGCTCGAGGAGCGCTGATCGCCGCTCACTGGTAGAACAGCGTCAGCTCGGTCGAGTTCGCGCACGGCCGCCGCGGGCAGAACCGGTAGCTGCCACCTGAAGGGGCTATCGGTGCGCCGGGATAAACCGGTGAGGTGCAGTGAATGAAAGAGTCACACGGTGAAGGAGTAGCGAACCACACCGACCCCGAGTCATGCGGAGCTGCCTGCAAAGACAGCTTC
>JANYKT010000112.1 GCA_025358085.1 Deltaproteobacteria bacterium
AGCGCAAGGCCGAGAAGGCCAAGGCCGAACTGGTCGAGGCGAACCTGCGCCTCGTGGTCAGCATTGCGAAGAAGTACACCAACCGCGGCCTGCAGTTCCTCGACCTCATCCAGGAGGGGAACATCGGCCTGATGAAGGCGGTGGACAAGTTCGAGTACAAGCGCGGGTACAAGTTCTCGACCTATGCGA
The DNA here is from genome assembly GCA_025358085.1 of Deltaproteobacteria bacterium. GTDB lineage: Bacteria > Myxococcota > Myxococcia > Myxococcales > 40CM-4-68-19 > JANYKT01. Next base: position 190 of record JANYKT010000112.1, read on the forward strand.
CCTGGTGGATCCGGCAGGCCATCACCCGCGCCATTGCCGACCAGGCGCGCACCATCCGCATCCCGGTCCACATGATCGAGACCATCAACAAGCTCATCCGGACCTCGCGCTACCTGGTGCAGGAGATCGGCCGCGAGCCGACGCCGGAAGAGATCGCCGAGAAGATGGAGCTGCCGCTCGACAAGGTCCGTAAAGTTTTAAAGATCGCCAAGGAGCCGATCTCGCTCGAGACCCCCATCGGCGAGGAAGAGGACAGCCACCTCGGCGACTTCATCGAGGACAAGGCGATCACTTCGCCGAGCGACGCGGTGATCAACATGAACCTCGCCGAGCAGACGCGGAAGGTGCTGGCCACGCTGACGCCGCGCGAGGAGAAGGTCCTGCGCATGCGCTTCGGCATCGGAGAGAAGTCCGACCACACGCTGGAAGAGGTGGGCCAGGACTTTGAGGTCACGCGCGAGCGCATCCGGCAGATCGAGGCCAAGGCGCTGCGCAAGCTGCGGCACCCCTCGCGCAGCAAGCGGCTGCGCAGCTTCGTCGAGAACTGATTTCGCTTTAGCTCGTTCTAGCCCGCAAGCGCGCGGGAGATCTTCGTCTCCATCGCGCTGCTGGCCTGCCTCGGAAAAATGGGAGATCTCGGACGACCTGCCTGCGCCAGGTGTGGCGATGGCCACGTGGACCGGCCGTGTCGGGCCTGTCTGCCACCCCCCCCGGAGGAGGAGGGCTACCCAATTCAGCGCAGCCTGAAGGAGAATGTTGGGGCGAAATCAGAAGCCGAAGCCGACGCCGCCGTGGAAGCTGAAGTGCGGTGTCAGCGAGGCGGTGGTGAGCGCAAAGGCGCCGACCACGCTCAGGTCGAAGACCCCTTGGCGCTGCTCGAAGCCGAGGCCCAGCGAGGTCCAGAAGCTGGATCGCGCCTGTTGCGCCTGCAGGTTGATGAAGGGATCGGCGTCGCTGCCGCGGTTGACGCGCGTGTTGCCCGCGAGCGCGAGTTCGGTGACCACATAGCTGCCATTTTCGCCAAAGAGCCGTCGCGCCGCCAAGCCGAGTTGCAAGCCGGGGAAGCCGCCGCCCAGGCCGGCTTCGATCTCGAAGAGGCTCTCGGTCAGATAGCTCACGCAGCCGCCGACGTAGCCGTAGGGTGCGAAGTCGTTGCCGCCTTCGACGCGCAGGACCAGCGCGGGCGGTTTGCCGGGCCGGCGCGAGCTGTCGCTGAGATCGACCAGATCGGCGCGCGCCGCGGGGGCAAGCGCGCCAGCCAGGCTGAGAAGAAAAAGGAAGTGGAACGACCGCACCCGCGGCGTATAGCTTGCTGGATCAATGCTTGCCACCTCGCGCGCGGCGGATCGTTTACGATGCACCGCGCTGACTCAAGGGGCCCGTAGCTCAACGGTAGAGCAACCGGCTCATAACCGGTCACACGCAGGTTCGAATCCTGCCGGGCCCATCCCTATCTGGTCGTTGACACCACGGAGCGCAGGGTGCACAAGCGGTCTCCCTTAGGGAGGTGTCACGTTGTCGCGAGCGAAGCTGAAGGCGCTGGAAGAGCTGCAAGAGGTCGACCTTAAAATTCGGGATCTCATGGCCGCGGCCGAGCAACACCCGGCGCGCCTCAAGCAGATCGAAGGGGACCGCTCGCAGGCAAAGTCTTTGCTCGACGGGGTCCGCGGGAAGCTCGCCGACAACGAGCGCGCGCGCAAGCAAAACGAGCAGCTGCTGGGCGCCGAAAAAGAAAAAGTGAAGAAGTGGGAGTCGAGGCTGAACGAGCTGAAGACCCCGCGCGAGTACGCGGCGCTGGCGCGCGAGCTCGACATCGCCAAGAAGACCAACGAGACGGCCGAGGTGGAGCTCAGGCGCCTGGTCGACGAATACGATGACTTGAAGAAGGGCGTTGGCGAGGCCGAGAAGGGGCTCTCCGCCAAGGACGAAGTGGTCTCGCACGAGGGCAAGGAGATCGAAACGCTGCTCGCGGGCGTGGAATCGGAAATGGCGGGGCTGCAGGCCGAGCGCGGGAAGCTCGCCGCGTCCTGCGAGAAGAGCATCCTCAGCAAGTATGAGCGCATCCGCAAGCAGCGCGGCGGCGTCGCGGTGGTCCCGGTGGTCGGCGGCACCTGCAAGGGTTGCCAGATGAACTTGCCGCCGCAGATGGCGAACAACCTGCGCACCGGCTCGGACATCATGACCTGCCCCAGCTGCCACCGCTTCATCTATGCGTCGGACCACGAGCAGGACGAGGCGCAGGCCGAGACTTAAGCCGTGCCTGTCGTCACGCCTGCCCAGCTGC
>JANYKT010000133.1 GCA_025358085.1 Deltaproteobacteria bacterium
CTGTCTTTGCAGGCAGCTCCGCATGACTCGCGGTCGGTGTGGTTCGCTACTCCTTCACCGTGTGACTCTTTCATTCACTGCACCTCACCGGTTTATCCCGGCGCACCGATAGCCCCTTCAAGTGGCGATCTGTCCGCACGCGGCCCGTGTCCCAAGTTCATGCCCACAGAGATCTGACCTCTGGGGGTCCCACTTCACCCTGCGCGCAAGGCGCGCGCAAGGGAGAAGGCCGATGAATCCGACCACCGCAACGATCATCGTCGGCATGCTGGTAGCGGCCGGGATCGCCCTGGTGTTCACGCTCCTTCGCAACACCTACGTCTGCGCGCCCAGCGAGGTGCTCATCTTTTCCGGCCGACGCTGGAAGCTGCCCGACGGTCGGGTGATCGGCTTTCGTTGCGTGCGCGGCGGGAGAGCCATCCGCTTGCCGCTCGTCGAGGTCGTCGACCGCATGCAGCTGACCAACATGGCCATCGAGCTGGCGGTGCAGAGCGCCTATTCCAAAGGTGGTGTGCCGCTGCAGGTAGTCGCGGTCGCCAACATCAAGATCCCGTCGGAGGAGCCGCTCTTGCACAATGCGCTCGAACGCTTCCTCGGCTGCACGCGCGAGCAGATCATCTTCGTGGCCAAGGACACGCTCGAGGGCAACTTGCGCGGCGTCATCGCTGAGCTCACGCCCGAGGAGATCAACCAGAAGAAGGACATGTTCCAGCAGAAATTGATCGATGAGGCCCATCGGGACATGCAGCGCCTCGGGCTGGTGCTCGACAACCTGCAGATCCAGTCCATCTCCGACGAGGTGGGCTACCTCAACTCGGTCGGTCGCGTGCGCGGCGCGCAGGTGCGCAAGAACGCGCGCATCGGCGAGGTGCGGGCGCAGGCATCGGCGCTGGTACAAAAGGCCACCAATGGCATGGAGGCGGAGATCTCGAAGATCGAGGCCGACCTGCAGGTGGCGCGCAAGGAGAACGAGCGCCGCATCGTCGAGGCCACCACGCAGCGCGAAGCGATGATCGCCGAGGCGCGTGGTCAGGTGCTGGCGCAGGTGGCGGAGGCCAAAGCGCAGCTCTTGGCCTGGGACGCGCGGATCGAACAGACTCGACGGAAGCTGGAGGCGGACGTGGTGGCGCCGGCCCAGGCGGAGAAGCAGAAATTGGAGGCCGAGGCCCAGGGTCGGGCGGCTTCGATTCTCGCGCAAGGCGAAGCGGCGGCGTCGGTGCTGCTGCGGCTGGCAGAGGCGTACAAAGCGTCAGGGCCGGCTGCCCGCGATGCGCTCTTGTTGCAGAAGCTGACGCCGATCTTCGACTCGCTGACCTCGACGTTGAAGGACATCAAGGTCGCGCGGTTGACCGTGCTGGGTGCGGCGGGGCAGAGCGCGGGAGCTCTGGGCGCCGCCGTAATCAACGCCAATGAGCAGATTCGCGCTGCAACCGGGGTCGACGTGATTCACGGGCTCCGCCCAAAATCGAGCGCGTAGCAGGCTGCTTTGGCGCTGCTTCAGCGCTCATTGAGACTACCGTGGGAGATTGGCGGGCTCGACCCGCAGCGTCTTGGCAAAGAATGCCCAGCGGTCGGCTGCCTCCTCGAGGGCCTTGCTGGTTGGTTTGCCCGCCCCGTGCCCGGCATTGGTCTCGACCCGCAGGAGGATGGGCGCGTCACCCGCCTGTGCCGCCTGCAGCGCGGCGGCGAACTTGAAGCTGTGCGCGGGAACGACGCGGTCGTCGTGGTCCGCGGTCGTCAATAGGGTGGGGGGGTATTTGACGCCCGCCTTCACGTGATGCAACGGGCTATAGCGGTAGATCGCAGCGAATAGTGCGGCGTCGTCGGAGGTGCCGAACTCGTCGGCCCACATATGGCCGCTGGTGAACTTGTGATACCGCAGCATATCCATGACGCCGGCATCGGCCACGCAAGCGCCGAACAGCTCGGGGCGCTGCGTCTCGACCGCGCCCACCATGAGTCCCCCGTTGCTTCCGCCGTGCACGGCCAGTCGCGACGGGACCGTGTAGGCGTGGGCCACCAGCCACTCGGCGGCCGCGATGAAGTCGTCGAAGACGTTTTGCTTGTTCGTCTTGGCGCCTCCGAGATGCCAACGCTCGCCGTACTCTCCACCGCCGCGCGCATTGACAGCGGCATACACCCCGCCCATATCCATCCACATCGATAGCGCGTACCGGTATTCGGGCGTCTGAGACCAGCCGAAGCCGCCGTATCCGTACAGCACGGTGGGGTTGTGGCCATCGAGAACCAGACCCTTCTTGTAGACCAGGAACATCGGCACGCTGGTCTTGTCTTTCGACGTGAAAAAGACCTGCTTGGTTTCGTACAGGTCGGGGTTGAAGTCCGTATGAACCCGCCGCAGTTCGGTGCTCTTCTTCGTGGCCAGATCGTAGTGATAGATGATTCCGGGCTCGGTGAAGCTGCTGTAGGACCAGAAGGTCTCTCGGTCTTCGGGGCGCCCCGCGAAGCCTGCCGCCGAGCCGATCCCCGGCATTGCCAGCTCGTGCGCGGGCGCGTTGGGATCGAACCCATCGCGCGTGATGATGCGGGAATGGGCGTCGTGAACATAGGTGAAGAAGAATTGGTTCCCAACCCGACCGATATCATCGAGCTTGTCTCTCGATTCAGCCATGAATGGTTTCCAGCTCGCGGGCTCGGGGTGGCGC
>JANYKT010000144.1 GCA_025358085.1 Deltaproteobacteria bacterium
AAGAGGGCGGGGTCGCCTGTGACCAGCCTCGCGTCGACGGCGGCACGATGGCGGAACAGGGCACTCGCCCGCGCCAGATCAGCAAGATCGATGCGATCACTTCCGAGCGCCAAAGAGAGTCGCCGGCGCAGCTCCGCAGGATCGAAAGCCGATTCTGCCAGATAGGCGAAATCCCAATCCGACATTGGGCCGGCCTCCCCGCGGGCCCGGGAACCCACCAGGACGAGCAGGCGAAGGCCGGGCTGCGCGTTCGCTGCGCGCCGGACCTCATCGGGAGCGATGAGGAGCTCTGTCGCCGACTCGTCGCGGGCCATCATGCGGGAAGCGTAGCACAGGCGAATTGGCGGCAAAGGGACCGGCTGCGCGACACTTTCAGCGACGCGCGACGCGGCGGCCGAGAGTTACGCCGGCGGCGCCAGCCGTGCTGCTCGCGAGAAGACCCGCGGCGCGGACCAGAACGAGTTGCGATGGACCGAGCGCGTCGAGGCCTTCGCCGAAGAAAAGGACCGCGGCCGGGACGAGCGAGGCGATCGCGCCGCCGAGGGCGCCGACCGCCAGCGGTAGTTCGGCGCTCAGGCCCGCGAGAGCAGCGAGAGCAAGCGTGGTGACCGCGAGTAGCGCTGACAACGTCGTCTGGGCGAGCACGGCCTCGGCGAGTTCCGTTGAACCGAGCGAGGCAATACGACCGATCGAGACCGAACCTGCGACGGCGATGAATGCCTGAAGCACCGCCGCGAAGAGGCCGATGGCGGTGGACCAGGCGAAGAGCCGCACGGCTTTTGAGGCGCGACTACTCATCCTCATCGCTCGATTGCAAAGGTTCGCTCGATTGCGCGGTATCGCCCGATTGCACGGTGGCGACAGGCTGCGCGGTGCCCGCCGCCCGCGGGTCGACATTGCCCGGAAGATAGAAGACCTCGTCGAGGACGAGCCCGTGCGGCGGCGCGGTGACGCCTGCCAACGTCCGATCGCGACTTTCAATCAATGCCGCGATCGAGCCCGCGGCGCGGCCACCGTGGCCGACCTGCACCAGCGTACCGACGATATTGCGGACCATATGCTTGAGGAAGGCCGTCGCCTCAACGGTGATCACGAGATTGTCCGCGATCTCCAGCCGGCGAATTTCGCGCACGGTGGTGCGCGCACGGCAATTGGACGCCCGCATTGCGGAGAAGTCGTGGCGGCCGAGGAATTGCGCGGCGGCCACCCGCATCGCCTCGACGTCCAGCGGCCGGCGGATCTCCCAGACGCGCCCGCGCCGCAGCGGCGAGCGCACGCGCGTCTGCAACAGCGAATATTGATATCGCTTGCCGCGGGCCCAGCGGCGCGCATCGAAGCCGTCCGGCACCAGCTCCGCGCGCACGCACGAGACCTCGGGCGGCAGCAGGCCATTCAATCCGACCGTCCAGGCTTTCAGAGGCAGCTCACGCGGTGGCGTGAGCGAGGCCACCTGCCCGCGCGCATGCACGCCCGCATCGGTCCGGCCGGCCCCGGCGATGCGCACCGGCGCCCCGCACAGGCGTGCCATCGCTTCTTCCAGCACGCCCTGCACGCTCGGTCCGTTGGGCTGCAGTTGCCAGCCCACGAAGGCACTGCCGTCATACTCAATCGTGAGCTTCAAAGTGCCGGGCGTGGCTATTTTCCTTCCGGAGCCGCAGCCGGAGCCGGAACCGCGGCAGGCGTCCCCTTTCGCTCGATCGTGTCGGCGGCAGCAAAGCGGGAAATCAGATCATTCACATTCAACGTCTGCAGTTTCCCTCCGCCCGGCAGAAAGATGAGCTGCTTCCCCGCCAGCGCTTCCGCGACCTTGAGCTTCACCATGGTCTTGCCGCCCGCGCCGCTCAAGGCCGCGTTCTGCTTGGCCACACCCTGCGCGTGCGCGCGCCGCTCCGCCACGATGGCCTCGGCCTCGCGCTGCGCACTGAAGAAGTCTGCGTCGGCGTGCAACTTCACCTGGTTGAGCGCGCCGTTCGCCTTGGCAATCTGCTGCGCCACCTGCCCCTTGGCGGTTTCGAGGTTTCGAATCGACTCCTGCTGCGCCGCGTTTCCTTCCGACACGCTGCGCTCCGCCGTCTGCTCGGCCAGCTTCTTGTCGTGGATGACCTTCTCGTATTCAGGTGTGAAGTGGTGCTCGCCCAGAATCACGCGCTCGATGATGACGCCTTCGGGGCCCAGCACTTTGGCGAGGTTGTCGCGCGCCTCTTCCGCTTTCTGGAAGCGTTTGTCAGACACATAGATTTCCTCGCTGGTCATCGTATTCAGTGCATCGCGCACGATGCTGCGGCAGGCGGGCCGGACCAGGTTCTCCTTGACCTCCGGCGTGGAGCGGCCGACGTGCTCGAGGATATAAGCAGCCTTCGCGGTATCGATGCGCCAGGCCACCGTCACATCGACGGCGATGTCGTTGCCGTCGTGGGTCTTGAACTCGATATCATCGCGGCCCGCGCGGTCGCCTTTCGAGGCCGCCGCGACCATCTCCAGGTTCTGCAGCGCGACATTGAAGACGTTCCAGTCGGTGATCAATGCGGGGAAGGTATAGGTCGCTCCGGGGGGATAAGTCTCGACCTGCACGCCCGGTTTTCCCAGCAGACCGAGGAAGGTCACCTTGCGCGTCAGCACCCCCACTTCAGTGGAGTCGGTGCTGTGAAAGGTACACGCGGAGGTCAGAAGCAGCGCTGCCAATAGGAACTTCATCATTATTCCTTCACGTCGAAACGCTTGAGCAGCGAGCGCAGGTCGAGCGGATTCATCCCGCCCTCGCCATCGGTCGGCAGAACAATGACGCGGGTGCCGCGCAGGGCTTCAGCCATCTTGAGCCCGACCATGTTCTCGCTGCCGACACCGCGCAGCGCCTGGTTCTCCAGCTCGGTTCCCTGCGCCTCGGCCAGCTTCACCAATAGATCTCCCTCGGCCGCCTTCTTGCGCCGGTAGAGATCCGCGTTGGCCTCCAGCTTCTTCACTTCAGCGTCGCCGCGTGTCCCCTCGACCAGCACCGCCGCCGCGCCCTCGGCGACAATCTTGTTCTTGGCGGCATTGGCGGTGGCGGCCTTTGCTTCCGCTTCATTCTTGTAGACGGTCTGGTCCTGGATCTTGCGCTGCTCGATGGCCTGTTGGTAGCGCTGGTCGTAGATATAGCGACGCACCAATACCTGCAAAACCTCGACGCCCTTCTCCTTCAGCTCCGCCGAGAGCTGCAATTGCGCCTCATGCGCTTTGTCCATGCGCTTGTTTCCCCGATAGAAGTCTTCCGCGTCCAGCTCGCCCAGTGTGCGGCGCAGGTCCTGCGTAGCGCGGGGAATGACTGCGCTGTCTTCGAAGAGCCGGCCGGGCCCGATGGTGGTCATCACTTTCAAGGGGTCATAAACGCGGTAAAGAACGGTCGCGTCGACCTGGACGTTGTATCCTTCGCTGGTCTGGATATTGATTGCCGCGGTGGTGCGGTGGCCGTCGATATCGGCGCTGCCCTCGCTGCTGGAGTTGGTCAGTTCCAATACCTGGAGGCTGGTGGGAAACAGGTGCATCGTCTCGCCGAAACCGACGTAATGGAGGCCGACCCCGTAGGTGCGCGGCTCGATGCCTTTGCCGGGGCCGAACTTGATCTGTTTGACCCCGGCCTCGCCCGGCCGAACATAAGTGCTGCACGAGTTGTAACCGACCAACACGACCAGCAATGTCGAAACGACGATCCAGATTCGCCCGAGACCTTTAGGCAAATGGATACGGGGAATTTCAACGGCCATTCAATTCCTCACCTTCGTTGGATCGAGCGCGCCCGCTTCGGGGCCGCTGGTGGCGGGTCCGTCCACGAGGTCGGCGCGGAGCGTCTCCTGCACCTCGCTGAGCGGCCGATAGGTCTCGAGGCTCTGGCCTGCCCTCGCCAGATCGGCGACCAGGACCTGCAGCTTCTTTTGATAGCGTCGCTTGAACCACCACAACGCGGCATCGGGAAAGAACGGGCCCGCGATCAGCGTCAGCGCGGGGAACCAGCGAACATAGATGGGGATATAGGGCGATTCAAAAGCGATGACGCCGACGACAAAGCCAGCCAGCGCGAAAACCGCCCGCGCGACCAGGTCGCCGCCGCGCCAGATGCCATAGTCGCGATTGGCCAGCCGGATCTCATCCTGTGCGAGCTTCGCGTAGCGCGGAATCACCACGTCTTCCACCGCGGCCCGCACCCTCAGCCAATACTTCGGATCGGTAACGCCAAGCTCGTTGCACTGGCGTTCCATCTGCGCGATCTCGTCCTCGGCTTCGTGGCGCAGGGACGCGTCGATCTCGCGCGACCACTCGCGCAAAGAGAGCCGCCGACGCTCGAACGAATCGATGAGAAAACGGCCCACCGACGCCAGCGAATATTTTTCAGGAACCATGACGCCGGGTATCTAACACGCTGACAGCATCAACGCATTGCGTTGCGGAGTCTCATCTTCCTAGAGTCCAGGAATGCTCCCTGCCTCCGCCCTTCTTGCCCCGGTAACGCAGGACCAGTTTGCTCGCCTGGGAACCGTTGTCGCCGTGATCTGGTGGGCCATCTGCTTCTCGCTCATCTTCTTCATGCAGAGCGGCTTTCTCCTGCTCGAGGCCGGTTCGGTGCGCGCCAAGAACGCCGCGCACGTTGCCGCCAAAGTGCTCTCGCACACGGCCATCGCCACGCTCTGTTTCTGGGGCGTGGGCTTTGCCATCAAGGGGTTTGCCTGGCCGCTCTGCTACCTGCTGCACCAGCGCGGGTCAGGGGTGACCTTCGCCGCGCTTGACGACGCGCTCACCGGCTATGTCGGCTGGGCCGGGTCCTCGACCTCGTGGGCACCGTGGAGCTTCTCCGCCGCACCCGACATCTACCTCTATAACTTTTTCGGCTCGATGACCTTCGCCATTACTTCGACCGCGATCCCCGGGACCGTGTTCTCCGAGCGCTTCCGCTTCAAAGCCTACCTGCTTTATGCGGTTCTCTATTCAGGCATCGTCTATCCCATCTTCGCTTTTCTCATCTGGGGCGGTATCGGCGGCTCGCCTCTGCTCGACCCGCACGCGTGGCTGGTGCAGACCATGGACCGCTGGTTCACCCCGGAAGTCGCCTCGCCGCGCGGGCAGCAATTGCTCGCTTATGGAATGGTCCCCGATGCTGCCGGCCGTCACTTCTGGGCGCCCTATACCGACTACGCGGGATCGACCGGCGTGCACGCGCTGGGCGGCCTCGTCGGCCTGGTGGGCGGCTGGTATGTCGGCCCGCGCCTCGGCCGCTACAAGCGCGATGGGACGCCGGTCGCCATTCCAGCGCACAACGTCTTGCTCACCGTCTTCGGGGCGCTCCTGCTCGCGTTCTGCTGGTTCGGCTTCAATGGCGGCTCGGTGGTGGCCAATGCCGCCGCGCATCCCACCCTGGGCAAGGGAGCAGGCCTGCGCGGACTCTATATGGCTGATTACCTCTTTACCGATATCTGGTGGGTGCTGGTCACGACCGCGCTTGCGGGGGCGGGCGGGACCATCGGTGCCTTGATTGCGGGATACCGATTGCACCGCGCCGCCGACCCGCTGGTGCTGGCCAACGGACTGCTGGGCGGGCTGGTCGCAGTGTGCGGCTGCGTCGGCTTCGCGCCGCCTGGATATGGCTTGTTGATCGGATTGATTGCCGGCTTTCAATTCCCTTATACCTTCCGCTGGGTGGAGCGGACGCTGCGCATCGACGACGCTATCGGCACCATCGCCTGTCATCTGGCCTCGGGGATCCTGGGCGGGCTCATGGCCGGCCTCTATGGACAGCTCTTCTGGTGGGGCGTGCTTCCCGCGACCTGGGTGCATCCGGGGGCGGAGTTGGCGGGCGGCACGACCATCCCGACCTTTGGCATCCAGGTCTGCGGCTTTCTCACTCTGCTGCTTTATGGCCTGCCCGCGGCGTACGCGATCTTCAAGATCTGCGATCGCTTCGTCGGAGTGCGCGCTGCTCCCGATGACGAGCGGCAAGGTCTCGACCGCGCCGAGCACGGTCTCGAGGCGTATCCGCACGACGTCAACGCTTGACCAGGCAACTCGCGCTCGAGTCCAACGCGACCAGTGCGGTCAGGAGCAGGCTCCACCTGGCCCGGGTGTCGCAGGGCTTGCAGCGGGGGCCATCGGGCGATCGGGCCGGTCCAGGTCGACCAGCAGGAAGGGGCGCGGCGGGCGTGGAGGGGGTTGACGGACGACCGTACGAAACGTACGAAACGGTCGATTTGAGCGCCCTTCACGCGTTGCGGATCAGGTGCGCTTCGTACGAATCGTACGAGTCCCGCCAGAGGTGACCACTCCCCCCGGGCCGGCGATTGCGCGACCCGGCCGTCTCGATCCCCCTCGCTCGATCCCCCTCTGGCGTAGGGAGCGGCGCCGCGTTATGCACCAAGCATGTTGACAGTCGTTTACGACACGGACTGCGGAGTCTGTCAGGCGAGCATCGCGTGGCTGCGCAAGCGCGACCGCCGCGGCGTGCTTCGCTACCTTGGAAACGACGCCGAGCCGCTGCCGGCGGGCGTGACCCTCGAAGAGACCAATCACACTGTCGTGGTGCTCGAGGAGGACGGCCGCAAGTATGTCCGCGCCGAGGCGGTGGTGCGTCTGCTGCGCGAGCTTCGTGGCTATAAAGCACTTGCAGCGTTGTTATCGGCTCCAGGGATGAAGGCGCTGGCGAACTTCGGCTATGACCAGTTCGCGAAGCGCCGCCACCGCATCTCGGCCGCGCTGGGCCTGCGCGCCTGCCCGGTCCCGCCGCGCAGGACCTGACCCGCGCGGTCGCTCGTCATGGTTGACTTCGCGCGAGGTCGAGCATGGCGGTGCGGATGGAAGCGAGCTGCGGTACCGACGCCATCTCGAGATTGTCGGCAAGGCCAATACCGGGGATGTGAGCGCCCGCGAGTAATTTCGGCGGCGCGAGCAGCTCATAAAACAGCTCGTCCACCGTGCGGCGCAGCAGGTGCTCGCCGAAGTTGGTGACCTCGGTGTCCTCGTTGACGAAGAGCACGCGGCCGGTGCGCTGGACGCTGGCTTTGACCGCAGCCCAGTCGTAGGGCCAGAGGGAGCGCAGGTCGATGACCTCGACCTCCACGCCTTCGGAGACAAGCTCCTCGGCGGCGCGGGTGCAGACCGGGAGAGTCCGGCCGTAGGAGACGACGGTGAGGTCGCGGCCGGGGCGGACGGTGCGCGCCTCGCCGAGCTTGATGAAGAGGTCGGGCGTGTCGGGCCACTGCGGCTGCCACTTGCTGCGATCGCCGAGCGGAGCGTCGATGAGCCGGCTGAGCGCCTTGTCGTCGCCGGGCTCGCCGGGGATCTCTTCACCCGGCTGGCTGCGGACGCGCATCAGCGCCTTGGGCACCAGGAACAAGCACGGGTTCGGATCGACGATGCACGAGAGCAAGAGTCCATAGGCTTCGCGCGGCGTTGAGGGAATTGCGATCTTGAAGCCGGGGATATGCGTCGCGATCGCATCGAATGAATGCGAGTGATAGATGCTGCCGCGAATGCCCGAGCCCACCGGCATCATGATGGTCATCGGGCAATTCCAGTCGCCATTCGACGCCCAGTGGATCATGCCGCCCTGCTTGAGCAGGTCAATGCTGTTGAAGATGTAATCGCAGAACTGGACCTCGGCGACGCTGCGCTGGCCGGCGAGCGCGAGGCCGATGGCGGCGCCGACAATACCGCGCTCGTCGAGCGGCGAGTTCCAGGTCGTCTTCAACCCTTGCGTCGCGGTAAAGGCGCCGCCCAGGGGCGGGCCGACGTCCTCACCAAAGATGTCGGTGACACCGAGGCGCTCCTCGGCCACGTGCAGCGCCAGGCGGATGGCCTGGACCATGGTGCTCATTGGTCGCCCCGGACCAGGTCGCGCTCGCTGAAGACGTGGTCAAAGATGGTGTCGCCCGTCGGCTGCGGCTCGTCGCGCACCTTCTTGTGGGCTTCCTGCAGCTCGAGCGTGAACTCCGCCCGAAGCGTGTCCATCTGCGCGCGCGTCATCAACTTGCGCTCTTCCATGGTGCGCTCGAAGCCTTTCAGACAGTCGGCCTCGTCGAGCACCGCGTTCGCGCCCGACGCACTCGAGTGGCCATGCAGCCTGCTCAGCACCGCTTCCAGCATGAACGGCTTGCGCTCGGTGCGGACGTAATCCATGGCGGCCGCGAGCTCTCGATAGCTGACCCCCGGATCGTTCCCGTCGATCGTTTTGCTTTCGATATTGAAGGCGCGCGCGCGATCGCTGATGCGCGTCTCTCCGTGCTGGCCTTCGCTTCGGGTCGAGATGCCGTAATGGTTGTTGGTCACGATAATCAACAAAGGCAACGGATTGGCTGGCCGCGAAGCCCAGACAAGGCAGGTGGCGAAGTCGCCTTCAGCGGTGCCCGCGTCGCCTCCGGTAACAATCGATATGCCCCGTCCGCCCGCGCGCTTCTGCGCCAGCGCGGTGCCGGGCGCGATTGAATACTGCACCTCGATGGGACTGGAGACCGGCACCACGTTCCACTCGCGCCTGGAGTAATGGCCGACGAAATTGCGCCCGCCCGAATACGGATCGGTCGCGGTGTTCTTCATCTGTCGCAAAGCATCGATGGGCTCGGCACCCATGGCCAATAACGTCCCGCTGTTTCGATAATGAAAGTGGCAGTAGTCGTGCTGCGGCCCGCTGCCCTTGTCGATCAGCAATCCCAGTGGGACATTGAATGCCTCCTCGCCGGGGCCGCCGATCCAGAAGTAGCCGTCGCCCTGCTTGTACATCTGGATCAAGCGCTCTTCGAGCAGGCGCGCCTTCAGCATCAGTCCGTGCATCCGGACCAGCAGCTCGGCCGAGAGGTCCGCTTCCGTAGCGGAGCGAACCGGGCGAAGGCCGCTGCTCACGGATTGTCCGCCGGGACGGAGCTGACCGGGGCTGCGTCGGGCGCCGGCGTCGCGGCCTCGGCCGTCGGGACTGGATCGGCGGCTGCGACAACGGCGCCGGGCGAGGCCTCCGTGACCGGCTGGACCGGGGCCGGAACCACCTTTCGGCCGGCGGGAGGAGGCGCCGAGTGGCGCGGGTCGCCGTGCACCGCGAGCTCGACGTACCGATTGAGCTGGGTCCACGCGAGGAAGCGGTCGGCCTCAGCGGCCATCGCTTCGTCAGCGCCAGCCGTCAGCGGCTGGTCGGCCCAGGCTTCGGCGTAGGCGTCGAACATCTGGCGGGCGAAGTCGACCGCGCGGCGTGCCTCTTCCAGCACCTCGCGGTCCGAGCGCCAGGGCCCCGGCGACCGGCGCGGGGCGGCGGCGCGGCGCACCGTGGCGACGCTGCGGCGATAGGCCTGCGCGGCCTTTTGCAATTGGGGCGCAGCGGCGAGGAGCTTTGCGCGCATTTCGAGCCGCGGGGAGACCGGCCCGGAAGGTTCGACGGGCTTGTCGGCGGCGCTCGCCTCAGCCGGCGCATCGGCGGCGTTCGCGGCGTTCGCGGCGTTCGCGGCCACGGTGCTATCCGCGCCGGTCTTGTCGCCAGCGTCGGAGTTGCCCGCCGCGCCCGAGTCCGTCGGCGCTTGCGCAGCGGCCTCATCGCCATCTGCTGCTGCGGCGTTCGCACCATCTGGGCCCGCAACGGTGTCGGCGTTCGCCGGCTCGGCGTCCGCTGCCGCACCCGCCTCGGCGGGCGCGCTCTCGGAGATGGTCGCAGTCTTGGCTGCGCCCGCATCCCTGGCGCTCACGGCACCCTTCACAGTCGCGCGTCGCGCCTGCGCCTCGGCGGCCGCCAATTGCGAGAGGGCAAGCGGCAGATCGCGCAGAAAGCGGGACAAGTCGAATCCCTGGCCGCCCTCGTAAAGCCGCGAAAGCGATCCGCCCACGCGCTCGAGCGCGCCCGAGCGCAGCTGCTCCATCACGCGGGGAAAATCGGTGAAGAGCCGGCGCTGCGTATCGAGACGCGAATGCAGCCGCTCGGCAAAGGCCAGCGATGAGCCCGCCACTTCGATCTCGCGGCGAATGGCATCGCGCAGCGAGCCCCACCCGCCGGCCTGCTGTTGCCCGCCACCCGCGCCGCTGCCACCGCTGCTGCCGGCCGGCCGCTGTGTTTGCACTGCTGCCTGCGGACCCTGTGCTGCCGGTCCTCGTCCCTTGCCGCCACGCTGCTTTCTCGACACGCTGCCTCCCGATCCGGACGCACCTTCAAGCGGAAAGCCGGGCGGGATGCAAGCTTTCCCTGCGCAAAGCTGTCCGCGGCGTAGCGTTCGCGACTCCGCGGCGGCGACGGCGTGGCGAACATGCGCTATAGGCCGGCCATGCCGACGCTCCGTCCCTACGCAGTAAAGGATTGGCCCCATTTCCTCGAGCTCGATCTGCAGACGGCGGAGGACGGCCTCGGCTCCGAGGCCACCGAAATCGAGCGCGCGACGCTGCGCGAGCGGTGGCCCGCCCTGCTCGACGTCAATTCGGGTTTCAGCAAGGCCGGCTTCCGCAGGCCCGGCGCGCAGCTCTGGGTGCTCGAGGGCGAAACCGGCAAATACCTGGGCCATCTCTGGCTGACCGAGAAGGACGACGCCATCTCCTGCACGCGCACGCTGGAGGTGACCACCATGGGCGTGGTCCGCGATGAGCGTGGCAAGGGCCATGGACGGCACCTGATGCTCAAGGCCGAGCAGGAGGCCAAGGCGCGCTCGATCGAGCTGATCACGCTGTCGGTCGCGGGCAACAACCGGCGCGCTCGCGAGATCTACGATGAGCTGGGCTACGAGACCGTCGCGAGCACCCTGCGCAAGCGGCTGCGCGACTGATCTTTACTCTCGGGCATTCCAATCGAAGCGCAGCCGAGCTGCTGGCGCTCCTCGCGGAGCACGGCGTGCGCAAGGTCGCCGACGTGCGCCGGCTGCGCGGCTCCAACGCCATGCCGCAATTCAACGAGGCGCGACTGCGGCGCACCTTGTCGCGCGTTGGAATCGGATATCTGCCGATTCAGGAACTCGCGGGCCGGAGACCTCGGCAGCCCGACCCCTGGCCGCGCAACGCCTGGCGCAACCGCAGCTTCGCGAACTACGCCGACTTCATGCGCAGCGAGGAATTCCGCGAGGGCGTGCGCAAGCTGCTGGCCGCCGCGCGATGCACCTCGCTGGCGCTGCTGTGTGCCGAGGCGGTGCCCTGGCGCTGCCATCGTTCCTTGATTGCCGACTACCTGGTGGTGGAGAAGCGCCGCCGCGTGGTCGAGTTGGTGGGCATCCGCGCCCGGCCGCATCAACTCACCGCTTGCGCGCGCGTCGTTCGCGGCAAGCTCACTTATAGTGCGCCGCATGACCGAGATCACCGTTGAAGACCTGCGGGACCTGCGCGCGCGCGGCGAGAAGCTGCTGCTGCTCGATGTGCGCCAGACCTGGGAGCACGAGCTGGCGCGGCTTCCGGAAGATGTATTGATCCCACTGAATGAATTGCCGGCGCGGCTCGAGGAGCTGGGCGAACTCGACCACTCGCAACTCGTGATTTGTTATTGCCACCACGGCATTCGCAGCCTGAACGCCGCGGCCTTCCTCGAGCGCAACGGCGTCGCGCGCGTGGCTTCACTTGCGGGCGGCATCGACGCCTGGTCGCAGCTCATCGACCCCGCCGTCCCGCGCTACTGACGGTGCCGGGGAGAAAAGTTGCGCGGCGTTGCCGCCGAGGATGGCCGCCTCGTCCTCCGCGGGCAGCCCGAGCCCCCGGATGATCTTCAGTTCCCGATCCCATTGATAAGGGAGGTTGGGAAAGTCAGTACCGTAGAGAATGCGCCTCGCATTGCGGCCCAGCATTCCCGGATCCGGCATGTATTTGAAGTATCCCGAGATCGCCATGGTGGTGTCGAGATGCAGGTTCTCGTGGCGCGACAGCAGCGCCTCGAATTGCTCGAACTCGTCAGCGCCCAGGTGCGGGACTATGACGACGGCATCAGGGTGCCGGTCGAGCGCCCGGCTGAGACGCCCGGCCCCCGAGACAGTGCGGGTATCGATCCCATATGCGCCCTCGAGCGAAGGCTCGGGGCCGCAATGAATGACGACCGGTTTGCGATAACGCGCTGAAGCGCGCCAGACCGGGTCCAGGCGTGTATCGTCTGGTGCAATCTTCATGACGTGGCTATGAATCTTGATTCCGCGAAAATCATCGCGGCCCAGCGCCTCGTCGAGCAGCGCCTCCTCGCCCTCCTCGCCGGGAAAAACGGTGCAACAGGGAATCACCGACGGATGCCGCGCAGCCACGTCGCGAGTGAAGTCATTCAATGCGCGCGCCATTCCGGGCCTGTGCGCATACGGCAGCGCTACCATCCGGTCGACTCCACCGGCCACCAGGATCGCGACGGTCTCATCGACCGATCCGCGAAATTCAATGTCCCAGGCGTGGGTGTCGAACCAGGCGCGGATGGCCGCCATCAAGCGATCCGGCAGCAGGTGGACGTGGGCGTCGATCAGCATCAGGTGCCGGTGGCGCGCTCGGACGGCGGCGCGCTCTTCTGCTTGAAGCCAAAGATCTTGCCGATGCGGCCCAGCAGGCTCGCAGTCTCCTTCTCCATCGCGGGCACGGCCTCGGCGCGCGCGGCGTCGAGCGTCAGCCTGCGCTTCGCTATCACCTGGGCGAGCCGTTGCGCAAGTTCGGGCCCTTCGTCGAGGATGCGGTGGAAAGCCTCGCGGTCGACACCCAGCAGCGCCGCGTCGCCAATCGACCGCACCGTGGCCGAGCGCGGCTCGCCGGTGAGCACCGACATCTCGCCAAAAAGCGCGCCGCGGCCGAGGCGCGCAACTTCTTTCTCGCCGCCATCGATCTCCACCACCACGGCGACCTCACCGCGCGCGACCAGGTACAAGGTATCGCCCGATTCGCCCTGTCGCACGATGGCCTGCCCCGGCCCGTATTCGAGGAACCGCGCCCGCTCGACCAGGGTGCGCCGCGCGGGCTCGGTCATGGCCTGGACGAAGTCGACACGGCCCAGCAGGTCTTCCGCCTCGGCGAGGTGCTCGCGGCGGCGGCGGTCGTCGGCCTCGGCGGTTCGCTCGCGGAATGAGAGCGTTGTCTGCGGATAGGGCATCTCGATCGCTTCCCGGCGCAGTCCGTACCAGATGGCCTCCTGCACCTGATCGAGCGCGGTCCCCACGACTTGATAACCGGAGGTCATGAATCGCAATCGATAGTTCGCCGCCTTGTCCGAGAAACTGGCGAGTTGTGCCTTGGGCACCGGCACGGGCAACACCGCAGGGCAGGAGCGGACGGCCTCGAGCAGAACTTTCTTCGCGCGCGCCGGCGAGACCTCGAGATCGATGGGAATGATCAGCTCAATCACGTCGGTGAGCTGGGGCCGCATATGATTGATCACCACCTCGCGGCTGATCATGCTGTTGGGCACCAGCAGCTCGTCGTCGTCGGCCGTCAGGAGGCGTGTCGAGCGCCAGCCTACGTCGAGGATGCGGCCGGTATACTTGCCGAAGCTCACCCACTCGCCCGTCTCGAAGGGCTGCTCGGCGTGGAGGGTGAGCCCGGCGAAGAGGTTGCCGAGCGTCTCCTGCAGCGCGAAGCCAATCACCACCGACAACAGCGCGCTGGTGGCGAAGAGCGACGAGAGATCCATCTTGTATTGGACGCGCATCACGATGGCGATGCAGAGAAAGGTCGCGGTCCAGACGAGAAGGCTGCGCAGGATGCGCGGCAATCCGTGCCGCCCGCGCCAGCGGATGAAGCCAAACAGAAGCCCGTCCAGCAGGCGCAGCACGCCGACCGCGCCGAACACCATGGAGGCGGCGTCGAGGCCGTGCAGCAGGGACGGATGCAGCATGGGGCCAGGCGCCAGCACCGCCAGCCGCGCGATCAAGTACCCGGCGAAGAAGCGCTGCGCACTCGCCAGCTCGGTCAGGAACTGTCTGCCTACGCCACGCTTTCCCATTGAGCGGCGGAGGATGGCGATGCCGATCCAGAGGGCGGACGCGGTCAGTAGGTTGGGCAGTCCCTCGATCGTCGGCACGTGCTCATGCTCGCCGTGTTCCGGGGATGGAGGCAAGGAAACTTCCGCCGGGCAAATTAGCCAAGCGCTCTCCTGACAGGTTAGAAATCAACAATGCCCAAGATTCTCGCCCTGGCGCTCGCTCTAGCCTCCAACGCGGCCGCACCGGTGGCGGCCGGCACGCCCGCCGAGGCACAGGTCATCCCCGAGCCCAATCCCACCGAGGGCGAGCACGGAGTCACGCAGGCTGAGAGCGGCGGCGAGGGCAACGACGACGCGGCTCCGGAGGGCATCATCTCGCGCGCCTCGGGCCGGCCCGACCACCCGCGCGCGCTCGAGGAGATCATCAAGAGCGGCTACCTCCGGGTGCTGACGCGAAACAATGACACCAGCTTCTTCATCTATCGCGGCCACCGCATGGGTTTTGATTACGAGGTCGGCAAGAAGCTGGCGCAGCACTTCAAGATCCGCGTCGATATGATCATCACCAACAGCTGGCCCGAAATGTTCCAGGCTCTGCTCAAGGGCGAAGGCGACGCCATTGCCGCGGAGGTGACGGTTACGCCGGAGCGCGAAAAGCAGGTGCTCTTCGCCGAGCCGTGGGGAAAGACAAAAGAGGTCGTGGTCTATAAAGACGGCGCCACTCGAATCGCGGTGATTGATGATCTCGCAGGCAAGGAGATCCACGTGCGCAGGAGCTCGACCTACTTTGAATCATTGCAGAAGCTCAGCAACAGCTTCAAGTCCGCCGGAAAGAAAGAGCTGCTGATCAAGCTGGTTCCCGAAGAGTGGGAGACGGACACCATCCTGCAAGCGGTCTCGCGCGGAGAAATTCTTTATACCGTCGCCGACTCCGTGCTGGCCGAGGTGCACACTGCCTTTTTCGAGAACCTCCGCATCGGACCCGCCATCACCGACGAGCGGGACCTGGCCTGGGCAGTGCGACCGGGAGACGCGAAGTTGAAGGCGGCCATTGACGAGGTCTTCCGCGAGCTGCGCAAGAAACCCGACTTCAACATGCTGAAAAAGAAGTATTTCGAGGCGCAGCACGGGCTGAAGACCGAGCGCACCGACAAGACCTATGCCTCCGAGACTGGCACGCTCTCAGCGTATGATCCAATCGTGCGCAAGTATTCAGAGCAGCACGAATTCGACTGGCGGCTGGTGGCGGCGCAGATCTACCAGGAGAGCCATTTCGACCCCACGCGCAAGAGCTGGGTGGGCGCGCAGGGCCTCTTCCAGATCATGCCCGCAACGGCCCGGGGGTTGGGCGTCCTCGATCCCACCGATCCCGAGCAATCGATTCGCGGCGGACTCAAGTACATGCAGCAACTCACGGACCATTACAAAGACGTGCCCGAGGCCATCGAGCGCTATCGATTCGCGCTGGCCGCCTACAACTCGGGCTTTGGCCACATCGACGACGCACGGAAGCTGGCGCGCGGCGACGGAAAGGATCCGGCGAAGTGGCGCGAGGTCGCGGGATACCTGCTCAAGCTCGCCGACCACAAGTACGCGACCCGGGCTCGTTTCGGATATTGCCGCGGCACCGAGCCGGTGGAATACGTGCGCCACATCGACGAACGCTATACGGGCTACGCGCAGCTGGTGTCGCTGAAAAAGGAATGATCTGCGTGAGTCGAATCACTGCCGCGCGCGGCAGGAGGGCGCGAAGGCGGCCGGGCCGTTAGGCATGCGAGATGGCCTCCAGTCGCGTGCTGTCGATCGCCTTTCTCGCAGTCGTGGTGGCCTTCATCGGTTCGACCATCTGGTCGCAGCGCGCGAACCGGCGCATCGGCGACGCAGCGCTCGCCATCTCCAGGGACCTGGCGCCAGAAATCGAAGCGGCCACCGACACGCGCGCCAGGTTGCGCTTGCTCGAGACGCGCGTACTGCGACGGGTGGCGGGCGAGCCACAGGAACAGCTGACCGAGGCGCGGGAGCAGCTCGACCGCAGCCTGGAGCGCGACAGGACCCTGGTGACCACGACCGAGGAGCGCGAGGCCATCGAGCGGCTGCAAAGCGCGGTGCTCCTTTTTGAACTTTCAGTCGAGCGCGCCGTCGAGCAAAGCCGGCTGGGTGCGACTGTCGAAGCGGGTCGTACGGTGCGAACGGAGCTGCGCCAACTGGCCGACGGCGCGGACGATTCGGCAGCGGCGCTGGTCGAACTGGAGGCCCAGCGGGCGCGCAGCGCCGCCGAGAGCATCGGAAGCTCCATCGAGAGGGCGAACAAGCTCGCCTTCCGGCTCGACGCCGTCTCGGCGTTGCTCGCGATCGCAGCCGCGCTGCTGGCGCTCCGCACCGTTCGTGCCGCTGAGCGAGCGCAGCAGCAACGTCGGGAGCTGATCGAGCGCAAAGCCGCCGAGCTGGAAATGTTCGCGGGGCGCGTGGCGCACGACATTCTCAGTCCGCTCGGCACCGTCGGAATGGCGCTCTCCATTGCCCGGCGCGACCCAGCCGTTGCGCAGTCGATGAGCGCGCTTGCGCGGGCGGAGTCCAGCCTGGGCCGCGTCAGCCGCATCGTGGATGGTCTGCTGGAATTCGCGCGCGCCGGCGCTCAGCCTGAGCCCGGCGCGACGGCGCAGGTCGGCCCCGCAGTTGCCGGGCTGCAAGACGAGTTGGCGGAGCTTCAGTCGCAGGAGGGCGCAAAGCTCCTGGTCGAACCGTTCGAGCCGTGCGCGGTTGGGTGCAGCCAGGGCGTGCTGCTCAGTCTGCTCTCGAATCTGCTGCGCAATGCGTTCAAGTACCTGGGCGATTCCGAGCTGCGGTCGGTGACCCTGCGCGTCATCCCGCGCCGAAGCGTGGTGCATTTCGAAATCGAGGACTCCGGTCCCGGCATTCCACCCGCGCTGGTGGAGAGCCTGTTCCACCCTTACGTCCGCGGGCCACGAACGGGGAAACCGGGCATCGGCCTCGGTCTCGCCACCGTCAAACGCCTGGTCGTCTCGCACGGAGGCTCGGTGGCGGTGAAGCCTGCGCCCGGAGGCGGCTCCATCTTCTGGTTTGAGCTGACTTGCGCGGAGACGGCGCTTCAGGTTGCCTCCCCGGAGACGGCCCTTCAGCCCGGCCAGTCAAGCCGGGCTCAGGGAGGCGGGAGTTGAGCTCGGGGCTCCCCTGCCCGTCCCGCGTCCCGCGCTTGACCTCCCGGAAGACCGCTTGTAGGGTGCGCGCCCTTCCGGGCAATACCGCCCGGCGTACGAGCCCGCTCGCACTCCCGCCTGCCTAAGCGGAGACCGCGGGGGGAGAAGAGGATTCAAGCGCATGAGCAATGGGCCTTTGCACTATGACGTCAAGAAGCAGGGACTGGTCGAGAAGTTTCGCACCCACGCGAGCGACACTGGGTCTCCCGAGGTACAGGTGGCGCTCCTCACCGAGCGCATCGTTTACCTGACCGAGCATTTCAAGACTCACAAGAAGGATCACCACTCGCGACGCGGCCTGCTCAAGCTGGTCGGGCAGCGGCGGCGTCTCCTCGATTACCTCAAGGGCAAGGACGGCGCCCGCTACAAGAAGCTGATCGAAGGGCTCGGTATCCGCAAGTAACCATTTGATTCAGCGCGGGGGGCGCATGGTGCGCCCCCCGCGGTTGTCCAGGGCAGGGATTGAGTTCAAGCCGGCAAGGCGTCAGTGGTCCCTCATCGGAGCAGCGACTTTTCTCGATTTCGCTGCTGCGATCAGGATCCAACGGCGCTGCAACAAAAGCCGGGCCGGGATCCTCTCCCTGAAATCAACGCACAAGCACGCTGCCCAAGGGGGCAGCGAAAGGACGTTCCACATGGAAGCGAAGACAGTCACAGCCAAAGTCGGCAATCAGCAGATTTCCATCGAGACCGGCAAGATCGCCAAGCAGGCCGACGGCTCCGTCGTCCTGCGCGCCGGGGACAGCATGGTGCTGGTCACCGCGGTGTCCGCCAAAGAGAAGAAGGAAGGCCTCGATTTCTTTCCGCTCACCGTCGATTACCAGGAGCGCTTGAGCGCTGCTGGCCGCATCCCGGGCAGCTTCTTCCGCCGCGAGGGCCGGCTCACCGAGCGTGAGACCATCATCTCGCGCATCATCGACCGCTCCTGCCGCCCGCTCTTTCCGGAGGGCTACCAGCACGACACGCAGATCATCGCGACCGTGTTCTCGGCCGACAACGCGCAGGACACCGACGTGCTCGCGCTCACCGGCGCGTCGTTCGCGCTCGCGGTCAGCGACATTCCCTTCCCGTTCGCCTTTGCAGGCGTCCGCGTGGGCCGGGTCGAAGGCAAGCTGATTGCCAACCCCAGCGAGGAGGAGCGCCTCAAGAGCGATCTCGACATCATCATGGCGGCATCGCGCGACTCCATCTTTATGGTCGAAGGCGGCGGCAAGGAGATCGACGAGCCTGCCATGATCGAGGCGCTGCTCTTCGGCCAGGCGTCCATTCACGGCTTGCTCGACGTGCAGGAAGATTTGCGCAAGTCGAACGGCCGCGCCAAGCGCAAGTTCGACAAGAGCCAGCTCGCCGAGGGGATCGCGGAGAAGGTGCGCGCGGTCGCGCTCGATCGGGTGAAGGCGGCATATCTCAAGCACGACAAGATGGAGCGCTACGGCGAGCTGTCGGCCATCAAGAAGGACGTGGTCAAGCAGCTCTGCGCCGAGGGCCAGCCCTTCGCCGGCAAGGAAAAGGACGTCAAGACGGCGCTGGAAGACGTCAAGTACGACCATATGCGCCGGATGATTACGCACGAGGGCCAGCGCATCGGCGCGCGCGCGGCGGACCAGATCCGCAAGATCACCTGCGAAGTGGGCCTGCTGCCCCGCGCCCACGGCAGCGCGCTCTTCACCCGCGGCGAGACGCAGGGCCTGGTCACCACCACGCTCGGCACCTCGGACGACGAACAGCGGATGGAGTCGCTGAAGGGCCAGAACTTCCGCAAGTTCATGCTGCATTATAACTTCCCGCCCTATTCGGTCGGCGAAGTGAAGCCGCTGCGCGGGGCGGGCCGGCGCGAGATCGGCCACGGCTTGCTGGCTGAGCGCGCTTTGAAAGCCGTACTGCCGGGCGAGGATAAGTTCCCCTATACGATCCGTATCGTCAGCGACATCCTTGAATCGAATGGATCGTCCTCGATGGCCACGGTCTGCGGCGGCACGCTGTCGCTGATGGACGCGGGCGTCCCGATCACCTCCCCGGTGGCCGGTATCGCCATGGGCCTGATCAAGGAGGATGACAAGATCGCCATCCTCTCCGACATTCTCGGCGACGAAGACCACCTCGGCGACATGGACTTCAAGGTCTGCGGGACCGCCAAGGGCATTACCTCCATTCAAATGGACATCAAGATCCCCGGCGTGGACAAGCAGATCCTCACCGATGCATTGACGCAGGCGAAGGCGGGCCGGCTGCACATCCTCGAGGAGATGATGAAGTCGCTGGCGACGCCACGCACCGATATCAGCAAGTATGCGCCGAAGATCACGACCATTCGAGTTCCGGTATCGCGCATCAAGGACGTCATCGGGCCCGGAGGCAAGGTGATCAAGGACATCATCGCGCGCACCGGCTGCTCGGTGGACATCGAGGACGACGGCCAGGTCTCGATCGCGTCGACCTCGTCCGAGAGCGTGGACCAGGCAATCAAGATGATTCGCGCGCTGACGCAGGAGCCAGAGGTCGGCAAGGTTTACCTCGGCACCGTGCGGCGCATCATGGAGTTCGGCGCCTTCGTCGAGATCTTCCCTGGCACTGACGGGCTCGTGCACATCTCTGATCTCGCGAATGCGCGGGTGAAGAAGGTCGAGGACGTGCTGAAGGAGGGCGACGAGGTGATGGTGAAGGTCGTCTCGGTCGACCGCTCGGGCAAGATCCGGCTGTCGCGCAAGGAAGCTCTTGCCGAGCAGGGCGGCGGCGACAAGGCGGGCGAGGCCGCGCCCAAGGCTTAAAGCCGGTATCGCTTCAAGACCTTGCGGGCGTCGGGGCTCCATGCCTCGACGCCCGTTCCGTTTCAGAACTCGCGCGGCCGCCGAGCGTGGCGAAGCCTTGGATCCAGCCCCTCACTGCTCCTCGACACCCAGAACAGCCGGGCTTGGGGACTCGTCCCGGGACGAGTCGAGTCCGCCCGCGCGCGCGATTGTTTCCTGAACGCGCGTCCATACGACTTCTCCGAGTTGATGCCCCTGCTGGCGGCGTCTGAAAGAGAGTAGCCGTACCGCCGACGGCCATTGCGCTGTGTAACTCGCGATGTAATGGTCCCCCCATGAAGCTGGGCAAAATGCTGGTGCTGATCATAGGTCTGGCTGCGGTGGCCTTTGCCGCGAAGTACGCGCTGACGGGCGGGGCGGCCGATTCGCCCAACCAGGCGACCCAGCCCAGGCGGCAGCTGGATAGCGTGCGCACCAGGGCCAAGGAGTTGGAGCGGATGCAGCAGCAGCAGGCTGACGACATCACGAAGAAGTCCGACGGCGATTAGGGCAGGGCGCGGCGGCCTGAGGTCAGGGGCTCGCTGCATTGCAGGGCGCGGAACTTTTTCCCCTGTCGCGCGTGCAACGCAGCAGTGAGAAGCTTTGCTGCCATGCAGGCGACCGATACCAGCCGGGACGAGTCGGGGGAACTGGACCCGCTCGCGCTCCGGAGGGCGCAGCGCGGCGAGCCCGACGCCTGTCGCGCGATGGTCGAGAGGTACCAGCGTCCCGTCTTCGCCCTGCTGGCGCGAATGTTGGGGACGCGAGGCAAAGGCTCCGTCGAGGACCTTGCGCAGGAAACATTTCTCCGGGCCTTTCACTCGTTGAAATCTTTCGACCTGACCGGAGCGGCGCGGTTGTCGACCTGGCTGCTCACCATCGCCTCGCGCCTCGCCATCGACGAGCTGCGGCGGCAGGGGCCCCCGGCTGAGCCCATCGACGATCAGCTCCCAGATGACCAGGCATTGAATGCATTTAGTCGGCCAGCGTTGCAGCGGGCGCTGGTCAAAGCGGTGGGGCAGTTGCCACCGGAGCAGCGCGCGGCCTTCCTGCTGCGCGAGGCGCACGGGCTGAGCTACGACGAGATCTCGCTGGCGCTGGGCCTCGCGCTGGGCACGGTGCGATCCCGTCTGTCGCGCGCCAAGGCTGCGCTGCGCGCGGCATCCGCTCATTCGCAGCACCATTGATCTGAATGGCCGCGGTATTGCTGTTGCCGAAGGCGGCGCCTCGCTGCAATGGACCGTGGCGCGAACTGGCGCAACCCAGGTCACGCAGGCCGCGGGCGACGTGTTCTATCGAGTCGAGCGCGGCGGGCCTTTCGTCGTCAATACCAATCACGTATCAATCGCAGTCACCGGGACGTGTTTCCGGGTGGAGGTCATTCCAATGAAACCGCTTGTCGCCGCAGCCGCTGGTGCCGCCGTGGCCAGCGCTGTTCTGATTACAGTCTATGAAGGAAGAGTGAGCGCCGTCCCGAGCAGCGGAGCCTCATTGTCCCTGGGCGCCGGCGAGCAGGCGCGCGTCAACCCAGGCAGTGGCGCTACGGTTCTGAAGGTCAGCGCCCCGCCCGTGGTCGCGGGCCCTGCGGCCCCTGCGGACCGGGCGCCCGAGGGACAGCTGACCCGCGAGCAATTGATTGCGCGCGACACAATCAGCCGGCAGCAGATCGCCGGACTACAGACCCGCCTGAAGCAGCTTGAGCGCGACGCGCAGCAGAAGCCTCCGGAAGAGCAGGACAGGAATGTCGAGGACCCGGACCTGCCGCCGCGCGGCAAGACCCATGACTTCACCCCTGCCGAGCAGCAGGCGATGGCGCGCAACTGCGAGTTGCGCATCGATATGCCGTCGCTCGACCGGGGTGACAAATGGAAGCTCACGCCAGACGAGGGCGCGCGAATGCATCTCTCCGAAGAGCAGCAACCGCGGGTCGCCGCGGCAGTCAACAAGGTGCGAGACGACGCCATCGCGCATCTGCGCGCGTTGTATCTGGAGGCGACTGGCGATACGGGGGGCGCGCAAGTGCTGTCGCCCGCGTCGCTCGGCCAGGAGCTGCTGCACAAGTCGCGGCCTGCCGAGGTGCAAGCAGCCCGGGTGCGAATAGCGCGCGAGCGCGCCGGCATTGAGGCGCCGCCGGCCGATCCGTCGGCGGGGACCGTCCCCGAACGTTACTACCGGTGCAGTGCGGCGGTTGGCGATTCAGTGCAGCACGAGGTGGAGACGGTCGTCGGTGCCACGCAAGCGGGAATCATTCGCGACCGCGTCGATGGCTGGACCCAGCAAATGAACGGTTGCAAGAGCACAAGTGATTCGCCGCCCGAGCAGTGAGAGGATTCGCCGCCGAAAGCGGAGGATCCCGCGCGCACGCGCTACCCGGCTGGTTTGCCTGCAACGGGCGGGATCGCAATCATCTGCCCGCCCTCGACCACGATGATGGAGCGACAGGCGAGGCAGCGAAGGAACTTCATGTTGCTATCGAGGCCAATCGACTCAGCCCTTTCATGAAGACATCTTGCAGTGGTCGTACCGTTGAATTGAGTTTCCATGCCCCTCGGATGAGCCGGGCGGTCCAACGGTTCACCACAGGCGCAAGTGCGTCGAAAAGTCGCGTGCAAGTAATTGGTAAATGGGTATGGTGTCCCCATATTAATTATACTAACAAGCAGGCGACCGCTTCCGATTGGGGTCGCCTGCGCAAAAATGGCTGCTCAGTGATCCTTCATCGCCTTCTTCGCGCTGACCAGCGCTTCCACCACCGAGGGGTCGGCCAGGGTTGAAGTATCGCCGATGGTATCGAGTTCATCGGCGGCAATCTTCCGCAGGATACGGCGCATGATTTTTCCCGAGCGCGTCTTGGGCAGGGCCGGCGCCCAATGGATGACATCGGGCGAGGCCAGCGCGCCGATGCCCCGGCGCACGTGTTGAACCAGCTCCGTGCGGAGCGATTCGCTGGAGTCAATGCCCTGTTTCAGCGTGACATAGGCATAGATCCCCTGCCCCTTGATATCGTGGGGAAACCCCACCACCGCGGCCTCGGCGACGGAAGAATGCGAGACCAGCGCACTCTCGATCTCGGCGGTACCGAGCCGGTGGCCAGAGACGTTGATGACGTCGTCGACGCGGCCGGTGATCCAGTAATACCCGTCTTCATCCCGCCGGCAGCCATCGCCGGTGAAGTAACGACCGGGAAAGGTGGTGAAATAGGTCTTATGAAACCGGTCGGCGTCGCCATAGACCCCGCGCATGATTCCCGGCCACGGACGCGACAGGCAGAGGTTGCCCGTACAGGCGCCCTCGAGCACCGTGCCCTGGTCATCCACCACCGTGGGCTCGACGCCGAAGAAGGGGAGCGTGGCCGAGCCGGGCTTCTGCGTGATGGCGCCCGGCAAGGGGCTGATGAGGATGCCGCCGGTCTCGGTCTGCCACCAGGTATCGACGATGGGGCAGCGGCCGCGGCCCACCACGCGGTGATACCAGAGCCAGACCTCGGGATTGATGGGCTCGCCGACGGAGCCGAGCAGCCGCAGGGAACTCAAGTCATGCTTTGCCACCCAGGCGTCGCCTTCGCGAGCGATCGCGCGCAGTGCGGTGGGGGCCGTATACAAGGTATTGATGCGATACTTGTCGATGACATCCCAGAAGCGCCCCCAGTCGGGAAAGTTGGGGACGCCTTCGAACATGACGCTGGTCGCGCCATTGGCCAGCGGGCCATAGACCACATAGCTGTGTCCGGTGACCCAGCCGATATCGGCGGTGCACCAATAGGTATCTTCCTCGCGCAAGTCGAAGACCATTTCATGGGTCAGGGCCGCATAGAGGAGGTATCCGCCAGTGGTATGCAGGACGCCCTTGGGCTTGCCGGTCGAGCCGCTCGTATAGAGGACGAACAAAGGGTCTTCCGCGTCCATCTCCTCGGGCGGACAGATCGGCGAGGCGTTGTGCATCTGGGTATGCCACCAGACATCGCGGCCGGTGACCCAGCCCACCTCGCGGCCGGTGCGGCGCAGCACGATGACTTTCTTGACCGAGGGGCAGTCCTCCAGTGCCGTATCGGTGGTCTGCTTCAATGGAATCAGGCGGCCCGCACGATATCCGCCGTCCGCGGTGATGACGATTTCGCTGTTGCAGTCCTGGATTCGGTTTTTCAGGGACTCGGGCGAGAACCCGCCGAACACCACTGAATGGATGGCGCCAATGCGCGCGCAAGCCAGCATGGCAATGGCCGCCTCGGGCACCATCGGCATATAGAGCGTGACCCGGTCTCCTTTCTTCACTCCATTGCTCTTCAGGACGTTGGCGAACTTGCAGGTCTCGCGGTGCACGTCGGCATAGGTGAGGACGCGCGACTCTTCCGGCGAGTCGCCTTCCCACACCAGAGCGGCCTTGTTCTTGCGCGGTCCATTCAAGTGCCGATCCAGACAATTGACCGATGCATTGAGTTTGCCGCCCTCGAAGAAGGCGATCTCCGCCTTGTCGAAGTCGTAGCGGGAGACGCGATCCCACTTGCGCGACCATTGCAGGCGCTCGGCCTGTTCGGCCCAGAAAGCGTCTGGTTCAGCCAGCGATCGCGCGTGCAGGGCTTGGTATCCAGCAAG
>JANYKT010000153.1 GCA_025358085.1 Deltaproteobacteria bacterium
CTTGCTGGATACCAAGCCCTGCACGCGCGATCGCTGGCTGAACCAGACGCTTTCTGGGCCGAACAGGCCGAGCGCCTGCAATGGTCGCGCAAGTGGGATCGCGTCTCCCGCTACGACTTCGACAAGGCGGAGATCGCCTTCCATGGTGCCTCCTTGATTGAAGATTGATTGCAGATCGTGAACTCAGTGCGGCAAAGACTCCGCCGGGGGGCGGTGCGGCGCGAACGGCTTCAGATCGACAGGCGGCGTCTCGCCGAGCGCCAGCGCGCGCACGATGGCCGCGGTGACGGGAGCGAGTAAAATCCCGTTGCGGTAATGACCGGTCGCGACGATGTCGCCCCACTCGGTCCGGCCCAGGAGCGGCAGCCCGTCGGCAGTGCCCGGACGCAAGCCCGCCCAGTGATCGACCACCGGCCCGGCCGCGCCCAGCCTGGCTGCGATAGCCTCGAGCTGCAGCCGCCCTTCGCGGGTGATCGCTTTGTCAAAGCCGGTGCGCTCGACGGTGCTGCCCACCAGCGTGCGCCCGCCACGAGGGACAAGATAACCTCCAGCGCCAAAGACCACGCTCGGCGGCGGCGGCACATCCACGAGCAGCAGCTGTCCGCGAACCGGCTCGACCCGGACCCCGGCGATGGGTCCGCTCCAGGCGCCCGCTGCCACCACCGCGAGCTCGCCTTCGACCCGGTCGAGCCGCGTGACCTCGGTCTTGCGGACCTTGATGCCGCGCTTCTCCACCTCGGCGCGCAGCGCGGCGACCAGCCGCCGGGCGTCCACCCGGCCCTCGTCGGGAAGCCAGAGCGCGACCTTGGCGCGGGCGTCGTTGTGCAACTCGGCGCGCAGGCCGGCCGCGATCTGCCAGTCGCGCAGCGCGGCGAGCGCGTCGGCCTCGGCGTTGGTGAAGGCGAGGTGCAGCGTGCCGCAGCGCTCGTAGCCGACATCGACTTTGAGCTTCGCGACCCACTCGCCATACAGCTGGAAAGAACGCAGGCACAGGTCGAGCATGGGGCCGGGAGCGTGCGACTCCGACTGCGGGCCGAGAATGCCGGCTGCCGCCCAGGACGCTTCACTGCCGGGCTCGCTCCGATCGACGATGGAGACGCGCAGGCCAGCCTCGGCGAGTTCGAGCGCCGACGCGAGCCCGATGATCCCTGCGCCCACCACGACCACGTCCATGAGGCCTCCTTTTGCACCCGGACGGCTTTTCCGGCAACCGCGACCTCTTTCAAGGCAGCCTTCTATGTCTCTTTGCGGTTGATCTGCAGAAGGAGTTGGGGGCTTTATCCGGCACCATGCGAGTCGAGCTAAAGAGAGTTGGAGGCCGCGGCGCGCCGCTGGAGTTGCCTGCCTATGCGACCGAGGGCGCGGCCGGGATGGACCTGCGCGCCGACGTCGAGCTGAGCCTGCCGCCGGGCGAACGCGCGCTGGTTCCCACGGGCATCGCCATCGCGATTCCGGCCGGGCACGAGGCGCAGGTCCGTCCCCGCAGCGGGCTCGCGCTGCGACACGGCGTCACCTGCCTGAATAGCCCCGGCACCATCGACAGCGACTACCGGGGCGAGGTGGGCGTGATTCTGGCGAACCTCGGACGCGAGACTTTCCGCATCGCGCGCGGCGATCGTATCGCGCAGCTGGTGGTCGCGCCGCTCGCGCGGGCCGACCTGGTCGAGGTGGGTGAGTTGCCTGACACCAGCCGCGGTGAGGGCGGCTTCGGCCACAGCGGCCGCCACTAGAAGGACCCCGGCTTTATACGCCGGATGACGGAGGAAAGGCATCCGTCACCTGACCTGTGCCGCCGCGTGGAGTCCGCGTGCTACTTGCGCTGCTCCAATGAGGTGGCTCCTGGTGCTTTGCTATCGCTGCGGTGGACACGTCAAAGACGCCTCCGAGAAGTGCACCAGCTGCGGGCAGCAGCTTGCCCCGAGCCTGAAGCCGGGCTCGGCTGCAGGCTTCGGCGTGGGGAACCGCCGGCATCGGGTGGCCGTCGAGGGAGCGCCGTACCGCGCCGGTGACATCGTGGCGGGCCGGTTCCTGGTTCGGGATCTCATAGGTCAGGGGCCGCTCGGCTGGATGTACCGCGCGGTCGAGATCAGCACCGACACTGCCATCGCGCTGAAGGTGCTTTCGCCGAGATTTCTTCAGGCGCCCGAGGAGAAGCGCGTCTTCCTCGCCGAGCAGCAGAAGGCGCAGCGGCTGTCGCACCAGAACATCGCCCAGGTCTACCAGGCGGGAGAGGACCAGGACCGGCCCTTCATTGTGCTGCAGCTGCTCGAAGGCCTGACATTGCGGCGGATCATGGAGCTGCGCCGGCAAAAGGGCCAGGGCTTCAGCCTCCAGGAAGTCGAGCCCATCGTGGCGCAGATCGCGGCCGCCCTCGAGGCGGCGGCGCGGACGTTCGCACACGGCAACCTCAAGCCCGATAACGTGGTGGTGCTGCCTGACCTCCTCAAGCTCACGGACTTTGGCCTGGCGAGCAGCTTGCCGCGCGCGCCGTTCATGGCAGCGCAGCGCGCGAGCTTTGTGCATCGCTACCTCGCGCCCGAGTTCCTGCTGGGTGAGCCGCTCGACGCACGCACGGACGTATTCAGTCTGGGCGTCTTGCTGGGCGAGCTGCTCGGCGACACGCACCCGCAGGCGCAGCGCAGCCTGCTTTTGGACCGGCCGCAGTTGTCGCCGCGGCTCGAAGAGATGGTCCGGCACGCGGTGGCACCCCGCCCAGTGGACCGCTTCGCCAATGCGAACGAGCTTCTGGCCGAGCTGTCGGCGCTGGTCATGGCGGCGCCGCGGCAGTCGCCGCCCCCGGTTGACGACGACGCGGACGATGTCGTGATCGAGGAGGTGCACACCGATCCGCGGCTGCGGATCGCGCGGGCCTTGGCGGCGCAAGACACTGCGCCGTTGATGCCGGCGCCGTTCGTAGCCCCGCCTTTTTATGAGCCGGCGGTGACGCGACCCGAGCGCACGGCGTCGCGAACCGGGAAGCTCCGTTCGCAGGACGAGGTGACGGCACGGCATCAGGTGCCGCTGGCTCTGCGCGCGATGATGGTGCCGCCAGCAGAAGATCTTGCAAGCGAGGAGATCGCGGCAATCGAAGAGCAACCCGCGCAGCCGCAGATCCAATCCGATGCGGCCGTGCAGCGGGCGACCGCGGCCGAGGTGAAGCTGATCGAGGTCGCGGCCAGTGTCGGCGCGACGCCCGCGCTGCTCACCGCCGAGACAGCGGTCCGCGCCGCGCCGACGGAAGCGCCGCCACAGGCGCAGCCTGAAGAGCCCATTCTGAATCGGCCCCGGCGCGGCGCGGGCAAGCGCGGCAAAGAAAAGCTCAACAAGCGACTGCGACCGCGTCGCGGCAACCTGGCGGGCGAGGCGGGATTGACTCCCAGCTCGCCGCCGCTGGCCGCGGGCGCAAGCGTGCCACCGCCCGCAGTCGAGTCGAGCTTTCGGCAAATCGTCCCCAGCGCTGCGGGCTCCGCGAGCACGCCGCCTCTCGCGGCCATCGTCGAGGTGAAGAAGCGCCCCAAGGCCTTCATGGTGGCGACGGTGGCCATCGTCGCCGTTGCCATGCTGGTCGGCGCCGCGACCTTCCTGAACGGTCGCACAACTTCGACCGAGCTCGCTGCCGGAGACTCTCCGAAGACTTCAGCCGCGAGCAGCACGGCCAGCGCAGCCGTCGGCCCGGCTCCCGCCGCTACCGCGCCCAGAACGCCGGGCAAGGCCGGCGAGAAGCCGGAGCCGCGCGATGCACCTGCCGCGCTCGAGAAGTCGAAGGCCCGTGCCATCGACCATCGCTCTCTGCGCGAGGAGATCCGCGCAGTGCGCGAGGCCGCGCGGCGGGCGCTCGACGCGCGAAAGCGCAAGCGCGACGAAGCGCTCGCGCAGACCAGTAAAACGCGCGCCGCTGTCAAGAGCGCAGCAGCGCATCCGGTCGCAATTCCAGCGCCTCTCGAAGCCGCGGCGCCTGTGGCGATCGCAGCGCCGCGGCTTCCGCTGCTGCGCTGACGCGCGGTATAAGAAGCGCATGATCGCGCCCGGCCCCCGAGGTTCATTTCTCCTCGGCAGCCTGCCCGACGCGCAGCGCGACCCCATCGGGATGTTCCAGCGCGCCTTCAACGACTACGGCGATGTCGTGCGCCTGCGCTTTGGCTACCTCACCGCTCACCTGATCAGCTCGCCCGCGGGGGTGAACCACGTCCTCGCCGAGAACAACAAGAACTACGGCAAGCAGACGCGCGGCTTCAAGAACCTCCGCCGCGTGATGGGCAATGGGCTGCTCACCGCCGAGGGCGACTTCTGGAAGAAGCAGCGGCGACTCGCGCAGCCTGCTTTTCACCGGCAGAAGATCGCGGGCTTTGCCGAGTCGATGTTGCGCGCGGCCGGGCGCTGTGCGGAGCGGCTGGCAGCAGCCAGGGCGCCGGTGGACGTGGCGGCCGAGATGATGCGCGTGACGCTCGAGATCGTGGGCGAGACGCTGCTCGGAACGCAGGTCGCGGGAGACACCGACCGGGTGCAGAGCGTGGTGGGTGACCTGCTGCGCGCAGCCAATCAGCGCATGACGCGCTTCATCGACCTGCCGCCGCCGCTGCCCACGCGCAGCAACTTGCGGTTGCGCGGCTGGCTGCGGGTGCTGGACGAGATCGTGCTGCGGATCATCGCCGAGCGGCGCAAGGCGCCCGGCGACGACCTCATCTCCATGCTGCTGGTCGCGCGCGACGAGGAGACCGGCCAGACCATGACCGACGGGCAGTTGCGCGACGAAGCGATGACCATCTTTTTGGCCGGTCACGAGACCACCGCCAACACGCTGACCTGGACCTGGCTGTTGCTCTCGCGCTACCCGGCGGCCGCGCGCGCGCTGCGAGCCGAGCTGGGGAACACGCCCATCACGGCGGCCGACCTGCCCCGGCTGCCGCTGTTGAAGATGTTGATCGAGGAATCAATGCGGCTCTACCCGCCGGCGTGGCTGATCGCACGCTCAGCCACGGGCGCTGATGAAATCGACGGCTACGAGATTCCAGCGCAGTCGCTTGTCTTCGTCAGCCCGTACATCGTGCACCGCAGTCCTCGACTCTGGCGCGACCCCGAGGGCTTTGACCCGGAGCGGTTCGCGCAAGCGCCGCCGCGCGGAACCTATTTCCCTTTTGGCGGAGGCCCGCGCCAGTGCATCGGGAATGGTTTTGCCATGATGGAAGCGCAGTTGGTGCTGGCGACGCTCGCGCAGAAATTCGCGCTCGAACTGGTCCCCGGTCACCCGGTGGCGTTGGAGCCGAGCATTACGCTGCGACCGCGGCACGGCATGCGGATGTCCGTGCGACCGGCCTGATTCGCTGGTCGCAGCTTCGAGCTCGTTGACTTTCCGCAGCGCGAAACTATCTGCCTCGGGTCCCGCGGCGCAGCCCCTTGTTGCGGCGGGCGCGCTTGCGTTTCAGGGCTGCCTTCTTGGGCTTCGCGCGGCTCTTGATGCTCTTCTTGGTCCTTGCCATGGGCGGGCTTCTAGCACACGCCCTGCTTTTCGCGCGATACGAAAAAGTGCTCCGGCCGCGCTTGCGGAAAAGGAGCGGCTGCTGATACATGCGTTCAGTGCGACTTTGCGTCCTGTCGAGCGGCTCCGGAGGCAATTGTCTCTATGTCGAGACCGGCGCAACCCGCGTGCTGGTCGACGCCGGGCTGCCACTCAAGGAGACCGCGAAGCGTTGCGCCAGCGTCGGCGTCTCGGTGAAAGACGTCACCGACGTGCTGCTCACGCACGAGCACGCGGACCACTCGCACGCTGCGGGGATCCTCGCGCGGCGGCTGGGAGTGCAAGTGCACGCAACGCGCGGCACGCTGCAATCGCTGCGCGATCCGCCGCCTCCTGAGCTGAAAGTCCCGTTGCGGGGCGGTGAGCCGTTTCAGATTGGCGACCTTCGCATCACGCCGGTCGCCGTGCCGCACGACGCGAGCGAGCCGGTGGCTTATGTCTTTGAAGACGGCATGGGCGCTCGCGCGGCAATCGTCACTGACCTTGGCTGCGCGCCGCGAAAGGTCTTGCTCGCCCTGCAGGGTCTCGACGCGCTGGTGCTGGAGATGAACCACGACGCGCGGATGCTGCTGGAAGGTCCCTATCCATTCAGCCTGAAGCGCCGCATCCGCTCGGACCTCGGCCACCTCTCCAACGCCCAGGGCGCGCAGGTGCTGGCGCAGGTGCTGCACCCGGGTTTGCGGCACGTCGTGCTCGCGCACCTGTCCGAGCACAACAACACCGAGCGTTGCGCGCGCACCGCCGCGGAGTGCGTGCTCGAGCGGGCCGGCAGCGGCGCGAACGTGGTTGTGGGCTCCCAGGCGCGGGCGCTGGAACCGCTGGATCTGCGAGCTTGCGTCCGCATTTCGAGGCCGCGCCAACTCGCACTCTTCGCCTGAGTAGAACCAAGGAGCATCTCAATGCCGGTAAAGCCGATCCCTGATGGTTATTCCACCGCCACGCCCTATCTCATCGTCGATGGCGCAAGCGATGCGCTGGCGTTTTACGCGAAGGGGTTCGGCGCCAATGAACTCTTCCGTATGCCCGGGCCTGACGGCCGCATCGCCCATTCCGAACTCCAGATCGGCACCTCGCGCCTGATGCTCGCCGACGAGAATGCGGCGATGGGCGCGAAGGGGCCCAAGGCGTACGGCGGGTCGCCGTTGTCGCTGCTGCTCTATGTCGAAGACGTCGATTCCTTCATCCAGCGCGCAGTGGAGGCAGGCGCGAAGATCGAGCGGCCCATCGCCGACCAGTTCTATGGCGATCGCACGGGCGGAATCATCGATCCTTTCGGGCACCGCTGGTACATCGCGACTCATAGGGAAGACGTGGCGCCGGAAGAGATGGAGCGGCGCATGAAGGCAATGGTCCAGTAGCCGGTGCCGCGCGGCCCGCCGGGTGACGGCGCGGGCCAGCCGTTGTAGAGGAGCGCGCATGATTCCTCGCTACAGCCGGCCCGAGATGGCGCGTCTCTGGACGCCCGAGTATCGCTATTCGACCTGGCTTGCCGTCGAGCTGGCGGCCGCGCGGGCCATGGCCGAGAAAGGACTGGTTCCTCGCGATGCGGTCGCCGAGTGCGTGGCGAAGGCCGGCAGCTTCACCGCCGCGGACGCAGCGCGCATCGACGAGATCGAGAAGGTCACGCGCCACGACGTGATCGCGTTTCTGACTTTCATGGAAGAGCGCATCGGCCCGGCCGCGCGGCACCTGCACTTCGGCATGACCAGCTCGGACGTGCTCGACACCTCGCTCGCGCTCCTGCTGCGCGACGCGGCAGATCTGATCCTTGCCGGCCTCGACAAGGCGCGCGAGGCGGTGGTGCGGCGCGCGGTCGAGCACAAGCGCACGCCGTGCATCGGCCGCTCGCACGGCATCCACGCCGAGCCGACCACGTTCGGCTGGAAGCTGATCGTCTGGGCCGACGAGCTTTCGCGCGCGCGCACCCGCGTCCAGCATGCGCGCGCGGTGATCGCCGTGGGAAAGATCTCCGGTGCGGTGGGGACCTTCGCGCACCTCGACCCGTCGATCGAGGAGGCCGCCCTGCGCGAGCTGGGCCTCGCTGCAGCGCCCGCCTCGACGCAGATCATCCAGCGCGACCGGCACGCCGAATATTTCACCGCGCTCGCGCTCGCGGGCGCTTCGCTGGAAAAGTTCGCGGTCGAGATCCGCCACCTGCAGCGCACCGAGGTGCGGGAGGCCGAGGAGCCGTTCGGCAAGGGACAGAAGGGATCCTCCGCGATGCCGCACAAGCGGAATCCGATCTTGAGCGAGAACCTCACCGGCCTTGCCCGCATGTTGCGGGCCTATGCGGTCGCGGCCATGGAGGATGTGGCGCTGTGGCACGAGCGCGATATCAGCCATTCAAGCGTGGAGCGCATGATCGGCCCCGACGCGACCGTCACGCTCGACTTCATGCTGCATCGATTTGCCGGGTTGATGGAGGGTCTGCGCGTCTATCCCGAGCGGATGCTGGAAAACCTGCAGGCCACGCGCGGGCTGGTGTTCTCACAACCGGTACTGCTCAAATTGATCGAGCACGGCATGGAGCGGCAGGCGGCCTATGTCGTCGTGCAGCGCAACGCCATGCGCGTCTGGGACGAGGGTCGCGACTTCAAGGCGCTGCTTGCGGAGGACCCCGACATCAAGGCGCTGCTGCGGCCCGCTGAACTGGAAGCCTGCTTCGATTTGCAACACGAGCTGCGCCACGTCGACACGGTCTTCGCGCGCGTCCTGCAGGCCCCGGCCGCGGGCGGCAGCTAACTCGCCAAGGCTCGCGGAATGCTAGCCTTGGCGCCATGCAAAGAATCTGTGTCTTCGCGGGAGCAGCGAGCGGCGCGCGCGAGAGTTACCGGCAGGCAGCGCGCGAACTCGGCACCGAGATTGGCCGGCGCGGCCTGGGGCTGGTCTACGGCGGGGCGGCCTCGGGAATGATGGGCCTCTGCGCCGACGCCGCGCTCGCCGCGGGCGCGGATGTCACCGGCGTACTGCCGCGTGCGCTGATGAAGCGCGAAATCGCGCACCCGCGCTTGACCGAGCTGCGCGTGGTTAACTCACTGCATGAGCGCAAGGCGGTCATGAGCGCGCTCTGCGACGCGGTGGTGGCGCTGCCGGGCGGCTTCGGCACGCTCGACGAGCTGTTTGAGTCCATTACCTGGGCGCAGTTGGGGCTGCACGACAAGCCCATCGGCATGCTCGACGCCGACGGCTATTACGGCCCGCTGCTTACTTTCATGGATCACGCGCGCGCCGAAGGCTTCGTCCAGCCGACGCCATTCCTCACCGCCGCACCCACCGCCAAAGCCCTCCTCGACGCGCTTGCCTCGCTGCCACGCCCGCGCACCGCCAGTGGTCCGCCCCGTCCCTGAAAGCTGCAACCGCAACGTGGACCGCGTCAACCTCAGACAGGCAGCCGAAGTTCGATGAGCGCGCCGCCGCCCGGCGGATTGGCCGCGCGGATGGTGCCCCCGTGCGCTTCGGCCACGCGGCGCGCGAGCGAAAGTCCGAGTCCGAAGCCACTGGCCTGGCCCCTCGCCGAGTTGCCTCGATAAAACGGATCGAAGACCCGCTCCAGCTCGTCGGACGCGAAGCCCGGCCCGCGGTCGCGCACGGCGATGAGCACTGATCCGTCAGCGCGCCGCACCTCTACGCGCAGCGGCTCGTTGCCTCCGTACTTGCGCGCGTTGTCGATCAGGTTGTCGAGAGCGCGCGCGAGCAGCGCCTCATCGGCCATCACCGTCAAGCCTGGCTCGACATCGGCCGTGACCTGCTGCGAGAGCAACTGAGCTCTCGCGCTGCTCTTGGCAACCAGCCCGGACAGCTCCACCCTCTCCCGGCGCAGCGGCTGCGCCGACAGCTCGAGCTTGCTCGAAGTGAGCACGTCGGCGATCAGCCGCTCGAGCTCGTCGAGCTCTTCCTCAACCGTCGCCAGCCGGTGCCGCACCGCTGCGTCGCTCGCGTCGATGAGCGCCATCGCCACGCGGATGCGCGCGAGCGGCGTGCGCAGCTCGTGAGAGACATTCGCGAGCAGCTCCTTCTCGCCCTTGCGCGCGGCCTGGATGCGGTCGGCCATCTCATCGAAGGCCCGCGCGAGCCGGCCCACCTCGTCCTGGGATCCGGATGGGCCACCGAGCCCTGAACGCTTGCCGAGGTCGCCCTTGCCGTACGCCTCCACGGCAGCCGTGAGCTGCTCCACGGGCCGCGTGATCGAACGCGACAGCGGATACACCAGCAAAAGTGAGATCAGCAGCGCGGCGACCAGCGGCAACAACGGGCGCAGGTGCCAATTACGACCCTCGGGCACCGGCAAGCGCGCCAGCACCATGCCACCGCCTCGCAGCGATCCGGCGATCACGCCGTGCAGGCCGTGCACCCATCCGGGGCCGCGCGGAAGATCATTCAAGCCGGGCGGAGGAATCGCCATGCCCGCCGATGCGCGCAAAACTCCCGTGCGATCGAGCACCGTGATGTCCACCATCAGCTCTTCGTGCAGCTCGTCCACCGCGCGCTGCAGGCCCGCAGTGTCATCGATGGACGGCAGCAGGCGCGCGAGATGGCTGGCGAAGCGTGGGCCGCCACGGGTCCAGAAAGACAGCCGGCCGGTGGCGAGGTTGATGCCTGCGGAGACCAGCCCGATAGCCACCAGCACGCCGAGGAAGGCGAAGTAGATGCGCACGTACAAGCGGCGCTGCATTACGACTCGCGCGCCAGAAGGTACCCCGCGCCGCGAACCGTCTTGACGTAGCGCGGATGGCGCGGGTCGGGCTCGATCTTCTGGCGCAGGCGGCTCACGTGAACGTCGATGGAGCGGTCGAAGGCTTCGTCGGCGCTGTCGCCTTTGACCATCTCGAGAAGCTGATCGCGGCTGAGCACCCGACCGGCGTGACGTGCCAGCGCGCAGAGGATCTCGTACTCGTGCGCGGTGAGCGACTGCCGCGCCGCCGCCACCGTCACCTCTCGCGCGGCGAAGTCGATGATGAGTTCTCCACTCTTGAATTTGCCCTCGTCGGGCAGGTCGGGCACGGCGCGGCGCAGGACCGCGCGGATGCGCGCCAGCAGCTCGCGCGGGTTGAATGGTTTCGCCAGGTAGTCGTCCGCGCCCAGCTCCAGCCCGACGATCTTGTCGGCGTCGTCGCCGCGGGCGGTGACCATGATGAGCGGCGTGTTCCATCGCTCCCGGATGCGCCGCGTGAGCGTGAGCCCGTCCATGCCCGGCAGCATGAGGTCGACGAGGAGGATGTCGAACCGCTCTGCCGAAAGCTGCCGCAGCGCCTCGACGCCATCGGACGCGATGGTAGCCTCGACCCCCGCCTGCGCCAGGAACTCCTGCAGCAGGGCAGCGAGCTTGCGGTCATCCTCGACGAGCAGGGCGCGGGTCACGGCGGCGGGAGGATACCCCACCGCCGCGACCGCGGGGGCGTTACCAGCCATGTTCCCCGTGAAGTTCCTGGGCCTTCTGCGCGAGCTTCTGCCGCTGCGCAGGCGTCAGCACGTCGTGGACTTTCTGGATCTCCGGCATGACCAGCTTTGCCATCGCGCGGATCTCCTCGGCGTGCTGGTCAGCCATCGCGTAGAGCTTCGCCGTGTCCAGATTGTCGGCGGTGAGCGCAGCGATGATCTCGTCGCGGTGGCCCTTGCGCTGCTCCATGCGCGCCGTGATCTGCGAGACCACGCTGTCCTTGGCCGCGTCGATCACCTGCCTCTGCTGCGGAGTCGCCTCGATATAATCCTCAGCCTGCTCCACCTTGGCGCTGATCATATGCGTCATCATCCGGTGGTGGCCGCCGTGCCCCGCCCAGGCCGCGCCCGCCGCCGCAATGATCCCCAACGCCCCGATTCCAATCAATGCCTTCTTCATTTTGCTTCCTCCTTGTCCGCTAGGACAGGGAATGAATAGGAGGGCCGCATTGCGGAGCCATTGCAGATGAATGTCGCTTTGTTTCTCTTCTCTTGTCTTATCGCCTGATGCAACACGCAGGGGACACCATTTGATGAAGCATGGTGTCCCCGTATAGAGGACTGCTAACCCTGTAGCGAGCGCTACTAGAGATAACCCTTTGCTTTCAGCGCTCCTTCAATGCGCGCTCGCGTATCGCCGACCGCGAGCCGGGGCGCCTCGCCGGTCAACGTCTCTACTAGCTCGCAGTATTTGCCAGCCAGCTGCACGCGCACGTCGTCGGAGATCTCCGGCAGCGGCCCGTCGCCCTGGTAGCCGCGCTCCTTGATGAGCCACTGGCGGAAGAACTCCTTGTCCAACATCTTCTGGTCCTCGCCCTTGCGGAAGCGCTCCTCGCTGCCCGCGGCGATCCAGTAACGGCTGGAGTCCGGCGTGTGGATCTCGTCGATGACCCAGATCTTTCCCGAGGCGTCGGTGCCGAACTCGTACTTGGTGTCCACCAGGATGAGCCCCCGCTGCGCGGCCCAGGACTGGCCGGCGGCGAAAAGATCGAGAGACATCCGCGCCATCTGGTCCCACTGCCGCTGTGTGCAGGCCGAGCGCGCGATCAGCTCCTGCGGGGAGATGGGCTCGTCGTGCTCGCCGACCGCCGCCTTGGTGCTGGGCGTCACGATGGGCTGGTCGAACTTTTGATCTTTCCGGAGCTCGCGCGGAAGCTCGAGTCCATATGCCTTGGCCCCGCGGCCGGCCTGCTGGTCGCGCCAGAGCGAACCCGTGATGTAGCCTCGCACCACCATCTCGACCGGCAGCGGATGGAGCCTGCGGACGATCAGCACGCTCGGGTCCGGTACGTCGAGGATGTGATTCGGCACCACGTCTTTGGTCTTCTCGAACCAGAAGGTCGTGAGTCGATTGAGCAGCTCGCCCTTGAACGGCACCGTGGTGAGCACGCGGTCGAAGGCACTCAGCCGATCGGTCGTAATCATGGCGATGCGATCGCCCTTGGAAAAATTATCGCGAACCTTGCCCCGGTAAAGCTCGCCCAGCGCGGGGAAGTCTGCTTCGCGCAGCGTGAACGGCAGCTGCTGCCTCAGCGTTTGATCTAGGGTCATAGCGAGGCAATAGTGCAGGTTGTACAAGGTGCGCAATGCCGATTCGCTTCGTGCTCCACCGGCCCCGGAATTCGAAGAACATCGGCTCCGCCGCGCGGGCGCTCGCCAACACCTCTGCGGGCGAACTCTGGGTGGTCGAGTTCCCCGAGTATGACCGCGCCCAGGCCGCGCGGCTGGCCGCGGGTGCCGATGACGTGCTCGACCGCATGCAGGTCGTGCCGACCTTCGAAGCGGCGCTCGCCGACTGCCTCGATGTCGTCATGACCACCGGCCGCGCCGTGCCAGGCGCGCTCGATCCGGCGCAGACGGCACTGCGGCTTCTCGCTTCACCGGGGCCGGTCGCGCTGGTGTTTGGCGACGAGGTGCGCGGGCTCAACAACCGCGAACTGCGGCGCGCGGCCGCGGTGGCGACCATTCCAACGGCGGAGAAGGCGTCTCTGAATCTCGCGCAGGCGGTGCTGATCTTCGGCTGGGAGATCTTCAAGGCACGCGGGCACGCCCCGCCGCCCATAGCGCCGGTGGCCGCGCCGCCGGACGAGCGCACTCTTTCACTCTTGCGGAACCGCGCGCAGGCGCTGCTGCTGGCCAAAGGCTTCCTCAATCCCCAGCAGCCCGACATGGTGCTCGAGGAACTGGTGCAGCTCCTGCGGCGCGCGCAGCCGTCGAAACGCGAGGTGGAACTGCTCCTCTCCGCGGTCAGCCAGCTCGCGCGGCAGTGACCGGCGCCTCAAGGCTCTCGCAACGTGCCTTCGGCGCCTTGAGTCTGCGAATCCAGCTTTTCCAGAAGCGCTGCCGTGTTGACCGCGCCCATGGCCCGCGCGGCCGCAAGCGGCGTCGCTCCGGCTGCATCAGGCGCGCGCAGCTGCGCTCCGCGGGACAGCAGTAGCTGCACCAGCTCGACGCGGTCGAACATGGCCGCGAAATGCAGCGCCGTGCGGCCCTGCGGGTCGACGCCGTCGACCTTCGCTCCGTGCTCGAGCAGCAACGCCACGATGGCCGCATCGCCCTTGAACACGGCTCCCGCGAGCGGCGTCTGCCCGCGGTCATTGGCGACCTCGGGGTCCGCCCCGCGCTCGAGCAGCAGGCGGACCGCATCGGCGTATCCGTAGTACGCCGCCAGCATGATCAGCGAGTCGCCCTTGTCATTGCGCGCGCGAACCGGCAGCCCGACATCGAGTGCCGTGCGGATGGCCTCGAGGTCCCCGCTCCGAGCGCCCTGAAACGCGGCCTGGGCGATCAGCAGCGCGTTGTCCTCCGTCCCGTCGGGAATCTCGGCTCCCTGGATTTTGCGGATGCGCATGACCGTGTTCCGATATCTGCTTGAAGACCTTTTAGATGCTCTGCGAGGCAAAGACAGCCGTCAGCTGGCGAACCCGAAGACCAGATTCAGCACGAAGGCGAGGACGGCGGTGTTGTACACGAACGCGAGCAGCGCGTGCAGGAGCAAGACGCGCCGGATCTGCGGGCTGGCAACGGTCACGTCCGAGACCTGGAAGCACATCCCCACGGTGAAAGCGAGATAGGCGAAGTCAAAGTACGCCGGGCGTTGGCCGCCGGGCATTTCGATGCCGCCCACGCCCTCGTCGTCCTCGCGGTAGTAGAGGTGCGCGTAGCGCAGCGCGAAAGCGGTGTGGGTCAGCGCCCAGCTGAGCGCGACGGTCGCGAGGCAGAGCAGCACCAGCGCATCGCCCCGCGCGCCCGGGACCAGCTTCGCCTTGCGCACCAGCGCGGTGGAGGAGAGCAGGCTCGCGGCGGACGCCAACACCACCAGCACATAGACGACGGTGCGTCCGGGGTCGCTGGCCGCCGCGCGGCGCTGCGTGATTTCTGCATCGCTGCCTTTGATGACGAGCCAGGCGAGGACCAGCAGTACCAATCCTCCCGCGTCCCAGCCGCTGAGCGCGGCGAGGCTCCAGGGCGCTTGCTGTCCCCCGTCCAGCGCCCGAGTGCCGAGCCCGACCGCCATCGCGACGCCAGTGCCCGCGAGGAGCGCGAGGCTGACGCGGACGAGCGCTCGATGCGGTCGGAGCTGCACGCGGCTTGACTTCGACTAAGCCGGCGCAGCGGCGGGAGCGACGCCCGCCTTCTTCGGCTGGTGCTCGGCGCAGAGTCCGTGCGCGGTCACCTTCTTGAGACAAGCTTCGTTGCCGCAGGTCTTGTAGCGGCTCTTGGGCAGCTCGCCCGCCTTCCACTTGTCGTAGTGGAAGAAGCAATAGTTCTTCGCTTGGTAAGAGCGCTTGCAGCCCTCGATGGAGCAGGTCTTCCCATTGCCCTTGGGCTTGGGGGCGCCCGCCTTGCGGGTCGTGGTGGTGGTGTCGGCCATGAGTGTCCTTTTTACTGGAGTCTGAAAAGAAGGAGGCGCGTCATAGCGCAGTCCGGCCCACATTGACAATGGCACGCGCGCTGCAAACCCTTGGGTCTCAGGCGGTGGCTGGCGGGCGCTCGCTTTAGACG
The DNA here is from genome assembly GCA_025358085.1 of Deltaproteobacteria bacterium. Taxonomy (GTDB): domain Bacteria; phylum Myxococcota; class Myxococcia; order Myxococcales; family 40CM-4-68-19; genus JANYKT01. The sequence continues at coordinate 14,957 of JANYKT010000153.1, forward strand.
GTTGGTGACAGCGAACAGAGCGCGCGGGGCGCAGCAGGGGAATTGGGGGGGTGCGGCGTGGACTCATCGACGACAGGTTCGACAGGTGTAGTGGTGGTCGGCCTTGGTGGCCTGGGAAGCTCGCTGCTTGCGGGCATCGAAGCCGCGCGCGCGAATCTCGTGCACCCTTGGGGGAGCCTGGTCGAGGGCGGCGGCGGTGCCCGCGGCGCCTCGGGCTCGCTGCGAGAGCGCGCTCCCTTCGCACGGCTGTCGGATCTGGTCCTTGGCGCGTTTGAGCTCAAGGAAGATGACGCCTTCCGCGCGGCGCTGCGGGCCGGGATGCTCAGCCGCGCGTTGGTCGATGAGCTGAGGCCACAACTCCGGCAGGTGCACGCCATGCTCGGCGCGAGGCAGGCGCCAACGCGCCGTCATCTGGCCGACACTCTCGCCGAAGATCTGCGCGGCTTCCTCGCACACAACCATTGCTCGCGTGGGGTGCTCGTGTGCACCGTGGCGGGACCCGCGCTCGCGCAGGGAAAGCAGGCTGCGACCTCCGCGGAGCTGTGGGCCGCGCTCGAGGAAGGCGGGGGAGACATCTCGGCCGGACTCGTCTATGCGGCCGCCGCTGCGCAGGCTGGGTTCTCTTTCGTGGCCGCCGCCCCGGACGCCGCTATTGCCGCGCCGGGTCTCGCGGCTCTCTTTGCCGAGGCGGGCCTGCCCATTGCCGGATGCGGCCTGGTGGGCCCCGACCTGGCGCTGCGCGAGGCGCTCGCCCAGGTGTTGGTGGCCGAAGGTTTCGGACTTACCGGCGCGGCCTCCCTCTCCACCCGCGTCGAGGAGCGCGGCGCTCGCCTTTGGGGCGGCCCTGACCGAACCCAGGAGATGGGTCTCGCGTCGGCGTGGGCGGGGGGCGCGATGGAGCTGAGCCTGGAGCTGCGCGGGCAGGTCCCACTCTACCTCGCGGGACGCGCGCTCGACGCCACTTTGATGCTCGATCTGGCAGCTCGCGCAGGGAGCGCAGGCGCGCAGGACTGGATGGGTGCGCTGTTCACAACGAGGCTGGGAACAGGGGCGCCGCGCGAGGTCAACACCACCACATTGGCGGTGCGTCGAGCGCGGATGCTGGCTCAGCTACCGAAGCTCGCCGCTGCAGTGGCGCAGTCCCAGGCAGCGTAGTCCGCGCGGTTTCCGCAGTGGTCGCCTCCTTCGCTCTGGCGCGGCAATACATTTCCCATTGCCGACCTGCGTCGCAGCAGCCGCACCAGCGGCTCTTCGCGAAGAGAGCGCACGCATTTTCGGCCCTTGACCGATCAATCCACTCACTATACTGTGCCTGGCGAGCGCTCGATCCGCCGGAAGTCAGTTTCCGTCAAGTGGTGCTCGGGACGAGGCGCCGTGGCCGAGCGATCATCCGCAGCATCCGGCCAGCCGAGCCCGTCCGAGCTGCTGCGCGCCGCGCTGGAGAAAATTGTCTTTTTCGAGTGGCGCCTGTCCGAGATCGCGGCCGAGCTTTCCGCTTCGGAAGCGCGCTGCTCGTCGGCTGAGTTGGAGCGCGGGCGGGCCGACCAGGCCACCCACGCTGCGCAGGCCCTGGCGCAGGCCGCGCGCATCCGCATCGCCGAGCTGGAGGCCGACCGCGCCCGCCTGGCCGCACTGCTGGCACGTCCCGCCCATGCCTTCGCCGCGCCTTCCGAGGCCGATCGCGAGCGCACCGCGCGGCTGGAGGCCGAGTTGACCGACGCGCGCGGCGTGCTGGCCCTGCAGAAAGAGGAACGTGCCCGGTGGCTCAACGAAATGATCGAGCAGGCCCGCGGTGGCGACGAAGCGCCCGCCGCGCTGGCCCAATTCATCAGCGAGCTGCGCGGCGACATCATCGCCCTGCGCGAGCGGGAGAAGCAGACGGACGCGCTGTTGCGAGGCGCGGGCATCGAGCTTCCTCAAGTCGTAACTGCACAGCCGCTGGTGGTCGCGGCGCGGCGCGAGCCGGAGCCGGTCGAAGCCGCCCGGAAGATGTGGGCCGAGGGGCGGCTCGCCGCGCCGACGCCGGACGGAGACTTGCCCTCGGGCGAGAGCGGTCCGGCACGAGCCTTGGCCGAGCAGTGCTTGCGCGCGCTGGCCTCGCAGGATCCGGCGCGGCGCGAGCAGGCCGCCCGGCATCTGGCAGCCATGCCGTTGCCATCTGCCGCGCCGCTGCTCGCCAGCGCGCTCGGCAGTGAGCGCGAGCCGCGCGCGCGGGCGCAGCTGGGTCGCGCGCTCGCGGCTTGCGGCGGCGAAGGCGCGGCCCATCTGGTCGAGCGGCTGCAGGAATCGGACGAGCATCCGCTGGTGCGGCTCGCGGCGCTGGAAGCGCTCAGCCAGCTTGGCGGCGAGCGCGCGCTCGCGGCGCTGCAGCGGGCCGCGATCGATCCGGCCCCTGCCGTACGCCGTCGCGCAGCCGCACTCGCCGCTTCCACCGACGGCGCGGAAAAGATCTTCCAGCTCTTCGGTACTGACGAGAACGCCAGCGTCCGGCGCATGAAAGAAGTGGCGCTCAACGAGGCAACGGCAGAGCGTGCACCGGTCGCCCGGGACGTCGCGCGCGAAGCGCTGCTCGCGGTGCAGGCCGCCATGTTCGGCCTCACCGATGGAGAGCTGGCCGAGACCTTGAACGTACCCGAGCCGGAGGCGTTCGCGATCGCCAAAGGGCTCGTCTCGGCAGGCCGCCTCGGTCGCCGGGGAAAGCGTTTGATCGCCGCGCAGGGAGGCTGAAACAATGGACTCGATCCGGTATTCACCGCGTCGCTTCGCCGAGGTGCTCGGTCTCTCCGCGCGCGAGCTTGCCGACGCCGAGGGCCACGGTTTCGTGCCGCCTTCCGCCACCCCGCCGCAGCGGACCAGCTACTCGCTCACGGACCTTGCCAGCGCGCGCAAGTCGCTGAACCGCCTGCCCGCCCGCCGGCCGATGCGCAAGCAGCTCTTCCTCAATTTCAAGGGCGGTACTGGCAAGACCAGCGTCTCCACCAGCTACGCCTTCCGCCTGGCCGAGATGGGCCACCGGGTGCTGGTCATCGATCTCGATTCGCAGGGGCACGCCTCGAAGTGCCTCGGGGTCGCGGGCGAGGAGTCGGAGCGCACGCTCTTCGACGCCATCATCAAGAAGGCCCCGCTCGAGCAGGTCATTGTGAAGACCGGGATGCCGGGGCTGGACCTGGTGCCGTCGAACCTGAGCATGAGCACGATCGACCTCTCGCTGATGCCGCTGGCCGCGCGCGAGTTCCGGCTGCGCAACTGCCTTAAAGATGTCGAGAGCAACTATGACTTTGTCGTGCTCGACGCGCCGCCTTCCTTTGGCCTGCTCAACTTGAATGCATTGATGGCGGCCCAAGATCTGTTTGTTCCGGTGCTGGCCGACTTCCTCTCGTTCCACGGATTGAAGCTGCTCTTCGAAACCGTGCAATCGCTCGAGGAAGATCTCGAGCATGTACTGGATCACATCTTCATCGTCATCAATGCCTATAACGCCACCTATAAAATCGCCAAGGAGGCGAAGGAGGCTTTGGAAAAGCATTACCCGGAATTCCTCTTGAAGCAGGTCATCCGGCAGTGCACCAAGTTCGCCCAATCCTCCAGCGAGGGGATCCCGATCTTCGCTTATGATGCGGAGAGCAAGGGCGCGCAGGACATTCAATCGGTGCTCGACGAGGTGCGGTTGCGCATCGGCGAGCCGTCGAAGTTGAAGCTGGCTTGAAGCCGGGCATGAGGAGCAACTAGATGAAGCGCGGCTTCGAGGAGAACGTTCCCAAGGTGCGGCCGCGCGTGCGGCTGGGTCGGGCACTCGACGAGCAACTCGCCGACGAACAGCGACCGGAGCCCGGTTCGGCCGGGGACGTGCGGGAGCTTGCAGGTGGGCTGCTGGCGGCCGCGCCGCTGTCACGCACCGAGACTCCGCCGCTGACACGGCTCGAACCGCGCCCCCCGGCGGCTCTCGAGGCGCTGCAGGCGCTCTCCGAGATCCCGTTGCTGGAGAGCTTCGAGCGCGGCGCGCCGGCAGAAAACTTCGAGCGCGGCGCGCCGGCAGGAAGCTTCGAGCGCCGTGCGACGCCGGAGAGCTTCGCAAGTGCCGCGGCGCACGCCGAGCAACCGATGGCCCGGCTTGCGCCCGCAACCGGAGCCGCAGCCGAGAGACCGCGCGCGCGGAAGCCATCGGCTGGCGCGCAGGTCGCGGGGCTCGCGCGTGAGTTGACCGCGGAGCTCACCCAGGCCGCCGAGGCAAACGGACGGCTCAAGCAGGATCTCGAAGCGTCCCTGTCGGCGCTGCGCCGCGCCGCCGAAGACGCGCGTGAGACTCGCGGCGAGCAGGACCAGCTGAAGCGGGAACTTCAACAGCGCGCCGCGGAAGGCCACGAGCTGGGCGCCGAGCTGCAGCTGATCGAGGCTGAACGCGACGGTGCGCTGCAGCAGGTGGCGCGTCTGTCGCGCGAGCTGCGCGAGGAAAAGGCGGGCTCCCAGGCAGCGGCGTCAGACCTGGGTCGCGCGCGCTCCGAGGCAGCGCAGACGCGCGAGGCGGCCCAGAAGCTGACCGTCGAGCTGCAGACGCGCACCACCGAGCTCTACCAGGCCCGGGCCGATCTCTTGTCCTCTCGCAGCGAGCGCGAGCGATTGTCCGAGGAGCTCCTGACCGCAAACGCAGCCGCCGAGGAGGCAGCGCAGAGCCGGGCGGCGCTGGAGGAGATCCACGAGGCGCTCTCCGAGGCCCGCTCTCGCGTGGCGCGGCTCCGCTAGCCTCCGTCACTTGTCCGATTGAGAGCGGGTGGAGCGCGTGCGGCGATCGATCGCCGGTTGAGCGCTTGACATCGACCGGAGGAGGCCGCTTGCATCGAGAAGCCGGCTGCGAGGAGAATGATTGACAGGCGGCCGCGAAACTTGACCTGTGCCGACAATGTTTGCGCGCTGTCCGCAAAGACGCGATTGCAGGCTCGCAGTCCCACCGGTGGAGAGTGCAGATGAAGCGAATGAAGATGTTGCTGGCAATGCCTGCGTCCGCGTGTGCGAGTTCGTCGGCGGAACAGAAGCCGCGAGCAGCGGAAGCGGCCGGGAAGGTCGCGCAGGTTGCGGTGATGAAGGCGGGCCGAGACCCGAACGAGCTCGTGTGCACCCTGGAGATGGTTGTGGGCTCGCACATCCCGGAGAGGGTCTGCCGCACGCGCTGGCAAATTGAGGAAGAGCACCGCCAGACGCGGGAGTTACTGGAGCGCGGTTCCCGCACCAGCAACCCTCTCATGACGGGCCACTAGCGTCTTTCTACTCCCCAGACGCGCACCACCGAGCTCTACCAGGCCCGGGCGGATCTCTTGTCCTCGCGCAGCGAACGCGAGCGATTGTCCGAGGAGCTCCCGGTTTACAATCGTTCCTTCGCGCCCCAGAGCAAGAGCCGATCGTAGGTAAACAAGTACGGCCGCACCGGACCCAGCACGGCCAGCAGCCGCTCGCGATAGCGGTCGATGAACCGCGCGAAGTCCGCAGGCGCGAGGCGCCTTTGGTAATCGGTCAAGAGCGAGCCCCGTACCCACTCGACCACATCCTCGGCTGATTCCAGCAAGTGCGCATAAGTCTGGAGGCGCACCTGCTGCCTCGCGAAACCGAGCCAGTGCAGCAGCACGGCATAGGCCGCGGGTAGGAGCACGGGAGACTGCCGCTCGCAACCCTGCAGCGCGCGCGCGAACGCAGGCTCGCGGGCGACTGCCAGCGCAGTTCGGCGACGCATGCTCTTCATTGCACGGCACCTGAACCGCGAACTGGCCGCCTCGTCTCACCATCGCCGCCAGGTGGGGTAGCAGCGCCGGGTGGTCCGGCAGCCAGTGCAGAGCAGCATTGGAAAAAACCAGGTCGTACTCGCCGTCGACCTGCGCGATATCGCCCCAACCCGCGCAGGAGCAAATGAAAAGACGCGAGCTGATCGTGGACTTGTCCCGGGACAAGTCGAGATCCAAACCATAGGAGCCGGGATTGCGCCTGGCTCCTGATTTTGGTGTACCTCGAGCCCGAGACGACGTGGTCGGATATGTGAGCGCTGGGGGTGAGGAGGGGGTCTGCCGCGCGCTCGTACGGTTCGTACAAATTGAGCGAATTGAGCGGGGCAAAAAAGCCACTCCCGCAGGTCGATTCGTACGGTACGTACGGTCGCCCGCGGAGTCGTGCCCCGCTCCCACCGACCCGAGAAGCGGGGCGTCGCAATCCAGCACCTGCCACAGCTGTGCGCAGCTTCTCGTCAACGCTGCCACCCGAGAATTCAATGACCAAAGTACCGGCGACCGCCACTCTCGGCTCTCCTCCAACAATCCATTGGCCCACGCTTGCCGCACTCGGTATCGCTTCCTACGCCGTCGGCGTCCCTTACTTCATCACCCGCTTCAGCGTGGATGCGAGTCACGCCCCATTGCCTCTCCCGGGGCCGCTTGCGATTGAGTTCGCCAAATTCGTGGTGTTGTCGATCCTTGCCAGTTGGGCTGGATCGCGTTGGGCGCGCAGGGTGGGCCTGCCCGATCAGATATGGACCCGGTCCGCTACGGCAGAACGTTTCTTCTGGCCCACGCTCGTGGGGCTCGGCGCGACCACGATATCTTTATTGTCGTTGCGCGAGCTCGCGCCCTCCATGCTCAATCGATACCTGCATGTGCTCGGAAATATCGCAACAGCGTTTGCCATACCCTCCCTTTGTTACGGCGCGCTCTTTCGCCGCGCCGACCTGGGAGCGGCGAGGATGGCGCACGTCGCCGGCGCGCTCGTGCTGGCACTGATCATCTGCTTTGAGACTTGAGCCTGTTCGCGCCGTCTCTTGCGTCGTTTTTCCTCGACTGGTACCTATTCACACCGGTTAGGGAACAATTATGCGGCCACCTTTGCAAGTTTTGTTTGCGCTCTGTCTGGGATATGCTGGGTGCAATCCCAACCTGCTTAAGTCCGCTGGCTCAATCGGCGCGCGGATCGCCCTGAAAGATCCAGTCGACAAGAAATGCCAGGAGTCCGGGCTCAAACAATGCCCCGAAATCACGGAGGGAGTGCTCTTCTATGTCGAAGACAGATCGGTTACGGGAACCCCTCGATTGAAGGAGATCTGCGCGGATGGACTCCATTTGAATCCACGGCGCTTCTAGTAAGATATAATGGATTCGTTACCTTCGGTTCGGGCCCTCGCGGCAACCTTCTCATGCTCAACAGCGTGGCCCCTGCGCTTCGATACGACGCATCCTGGGCACCGCTGAGACTCGGCATAGCCGTCGGTCCCGCGCTCGCGCTCGTTCCTGACGTCCCCGCGAATCGGGGCAACACCCGTTATGAACTCGGCCTGTCCGGAGAGTCTTTTGTCGACGTGCTTTGGCCGCACGGACGCATCGGACTCCGCTTCTCATTGCTGATTCTCAGGTCGTTGAATAACGTCAGCGCGGATGCAGCGACCGCCACATTGATCTTTGATCTTTAGGGCCTGCTCAATTCAGCCGCCCAGTGCGAAGGAACCGGCCCGCTTTAGGCTCGCCCTACTCGCGCGGGTGCGCGAGGAAGAAGTCGAGCAGCGTCGTGGTCGCATCCAGATCGGACGAAGTCCCTCCCCACAAACGGCACGCGGGTCCCGCCTGGCCAGGTGTGGCCGCCGCCCTTCAATGTGCAGGCGATCACCTCGGCGGCGCAGCCGTCCCGCGCAGTCCAGCGTGCACATGATTCCTGCGCCGGCTTCAATGACCACCAGCCGCCGCCATAATGCACCACTGGATCGCTCGTTGCCGCCGGGTCTCAAGATCCATACGACTGAGCAGCTGCTGCAATTCGGGCGACTCGGTAGTGCCGTGGACATTGCGCACCAGCGGCGCTGCAACTCCGGACAAATGGACCGGCAGCACCAGGATGAATCGCCGGGTGCGGCCGCCGCTGGTGATCCGGCGCGGGCCGGACAAAGGAACTGGTGCCCCGGGCCGGCAGCCGCGACTACGCGCCGGCTTGGGCTTCGAGCCTCGTGCCAAGCGATATTGCAGGCGCCGAGGTTCAGCAGGCGGGCAGCGCAAAGCGCGAGCAGCAAAGTCGCGGGCCGCATCAAGATCAGGCCGGCTTGCGCAGGATGAACTCAATCTCTTCGAAGCCGCCGACCCAATAGCACCAGATCCGCGAGCAGACGAGCGGGGAGAGGTTGGCAAAGAGGTCAATCAGGAAGCCTGCCGCCGAGCCGAGCGTGGCGAGCCAGGCGGGCAGCACGCTCTTTTTGAGATACGGCTGCGCGAACCAGCGCATGCGGACGCTGCGGCTTTCAAACTCGACGCCGCTATAGCCGCCGGGAAACTCCGGCTTGAAGTAATAGACGAAGGTGGCGTCAAAGCCGCGGCGGTGCTCCGGGTGCGAGAAGCCGCGAGAGAAATGCGGCACGCGGATGATCAGCGCGCCTCCCGGTTTGAGCACGCGGTGTATCTCCCGCATGACGCCGAAGATCTGCGGCAGATGTTCGAGCACATGGTCGGCCTCGACGTGGTCGAACTGCTGGTCTGCGAATGGATAAGGCAATACCGAGAGATCGTGCACCACGTCCACGCCGGGAGTCGCGGTCCAGTCGACGTTGACGAATCCCGGCTTGGGAAAACGGCCGCATCCAAGATTGAGCTTGTTCTCCGGCATCAGACAATTGGTATCAGAATGGCGTCGCGCCGGGAGGAGGATTCGGCTCCCAGACCGAGGTCAGAAAGCGCGCCGCGCCTGCGTCAGAACCGCGGCGCGCACCAAGCTGGACTGCGGCCAGCAAGAGGAAGATCGCCAGCGCGGCGATCGCTCCGGTGGCGCGGCCCCGGACCACCGCCGGCAGGCGCAACGGTGCAGTCAGCAACAGAACAATCGCGATCCCCAAGGCCAGGAAATAGGGAAGCGCGCTCCAAAGACCCGGTACGCCCGCGGCCTGCAGAAGGTTGCGGGGAACATAGCCGTGCGCGAGCAGCGGCAGCGCAACCTCGACGAGCGGATTGAATGGCTCGGGCGGGAATCCCTGGGAGATGGCCGATGCGATACCGGTTGCCAGGACGCCAGCCGCACCAGCGCCGCCGAGAACGCTGAGCAGCAGCAGACGCCGTCCGGCGAGCGAGAGCCCGATGGCCACCGCGGCCATTGGAACCAGGGGCGTCATATAACGGGGACCGACCGCCCAGCCGCTGCGCCACAGTGATTGTGTGATTTGAAAGACGAGGTAATACCCGGTCACCGCGCACGCGGTCAGCGCCGCGCCCCGCCCGGCCCCGGCCCCGGCGCCCCGCCCGGCTCCGGCTCCGAAACCCTGCCAGAAGGCCGCATGGCCAATCAACAGGATCCAGGGCGCCCAATAGAAGAGACCCAGATAAGGCGCGAAGAGCGAACCGCCCACCCGCTCCCAGGTCGGCGAGGAGATGCCGAAGGGTCCCGGTGCCATATCGACGACATATCCCGGATTCTCAAGATGACTATAGCCAGTAGACCAGGGCGCCCCGAACGCCGCCCAATGAAAATGCGCCAGCAGCAGCAGAGGCAGCACAGAACCCAATGCGGCCAGCGCGAACCCGCGGAGGCCGGGCCGGCGCACCAGCAGCCACGCGCCAGAAATCAGCAGCGCCGCCGGGCCTGCCTGGTATTCCATGCAGATGGCGGTGCCCGCGCCCAGGCCCACCAGGAAGGCGAGGCTTCTGCCCGGCCAGAATCCGGCCAACAGTGCAACACCGAGTGCAAGCGACGAAAGCTGGTGGCCTGCGAACATCTGCCCATACGTCAGCGAGAGCGAGCCGAGAGCGCCGCAGAGGACGCACGCGAGCGCGACCGCGGGCTCGACCGCGTGAGCAAGCAGGAAGCGCCGCAGAGCGATCCAGAAAGCGATGGTGGGCAGGATGCAGAGCAGCCAGCGAAGCGCGAAGACATAGGCCGCCCTGGAAGGTGGCGCGCCGGTCATCGCAAGTAAAGCCGGACGGAGTGCGGCCACCACCGGCACCGCGAGCAACGACGGTCCGGGGGCCTTGGCTGCATATAAAGTCCCTTCGCAGGCCGGCGCCTGCCCTCCTCGGCAGACCAGAGCCTTATCGTTCACGTAGCCCCAATCCGAATAGACAGGGCCCCTATCAATGAGCTGTCCGTCTGCCCCGCGGACGCGCTCGCCGATGGCGTAAGTGCCGTGCTCGGCGATGGCCCGCGCCATGTAGATGCGGACCATCTCATTCGGGTTGTTGATCTTCCCGAAATAGACGAACAGCCAGCCGTAGGCGACGAGCAGCAGCAGGAACAGCCATTGCTCGACGCGCTTGCCTGGCATGCGCCGTTGGTATCACGCCTTTAGGAAATCAAGAGCCTTGGACTTACTGCCTCGCGGAAGGCGCGGACAGCCCGTGCATCGTTTGAATGCCTCTGTCGCTCGATGGCGCTGGACTCTTCAGTCGGGCATCCAGGGCGAGCGGCCCCGGCCCTTCGAGGAGCAGGAAGAGGCTCACCGCAAGCTGCGCCCACTCGGAGCGGATCTCATGAAGCACGGCCCAGATACCGGAGATCGGCGGAGCGGGAGGAGGCGGGAGCGGCGACGTTCCCAGGAAGATTCCAATCTTCGTCGAGAGCATGGCAACCACCATTTCGGCGATGAACGCGATTGCAATGGGCCGCGTCGCGAGCCCAAGCAGAATGAGGATCCCACCAACAATCTCGAGCGAGGCGACGAAATGAGCGGTCTGCACGGGAAACGGCATCCCCAGCTTGGTGAACCGCCCCACTCCCTGGTTTACGAAGGCGAACTTCATGCATCCTTCCCAAAGAAAGACGGAGCCGGCCATGATCCGGAGAACCAGTGTGGCCGGGGGGGCGGCAAGGGGAGGGAAGGCAAGCCAGCGAGTGAATGCAGCGACTTTCATGATTGACCTCGGGTCAGGGGTTGAAACGTCGCCGGTGCAGACGGGCTGGTTCCGGAATCGTTCCCGGCCAGGGAACGATTTTTTGGCGCAGACGTTTGGCCAAGGGTGACAGGAGGGGTATGTCTCTCGAATGTTCGGCTTTGGAGGGGGCGCTCGCAGACGACTGCTGCGCGATGCGCTCGCGCATGCGGACGCCCTGCACAACCTCGCTCGCTATCTCACCGGTACCGCGGCCGACGCCGAAGATTTGGTGCAGGAAACCTTCGCGCGGGCGGCCGGCGCAGCGGATCGCCTGGCTCCCGGCGTCAATCTCCGGGCCTGGCTCTTTCGTATCCTGCGCAATGCGCATCTCGATCAATGCCGCCGCGCCGGCCACGATCCGGCGCGTCCGGGCGAGGATGACGGCGCGCTTGAAGAGGCCGCCGACCCTCAGCAAGATCCCGAATCGGCCTGGCTGCGCAAATGCGCGGCGCTGGAGCTGGAGGCCGCTTTGCGCTCGCTGAGTGAAGACCGGCGGACGGTGATCCTGCTTGATCTCGAGGGTTTGCCTGACGGAGAAATCGCGCAGGTGCTGGGCTGCGCGCCCGGGACGGTCAAGTCGCGACTCTCACGCGCGCGGGCCGAGCTGCGGCGAACGCTGCGGAGGGCGGAATGAAGCCGATGGATCACGCCGTCGCACGGGAGCTTTTGATCGATGATCAGCGTGGACGGCTTACGCCTTCGCAGCGCGTCGAGCTGCGGACCCATCTGGACGGGTGCGCCGCGTGCCGCGCGTTCGATGCGCGCGAGACCACTCTCACCTCCGCGCTGGAGCAGAGCCTGCCGCGCTATCCCGCTTCGCTGGCGCTGCGCCGGAAACTCAACGCGCGGCTGGGCGAAGAGCGCGTGCCTCGCCTCCGCTGGGCCCGCGCGGCGCGAATAGTGAGCGCGGCCGCCGCGGTGGTGCTGGTCGCCGTCCTAGTGCGACAGCAGCGCGACGCGGGCCTGCGCACCGTGGGAGAAGAGACGGTGAGCGACCATCTGCGCTTGCTGGACGGGGAACTGCGTCTCCAGGTCATCAGCAGCGGCATCCACGAGGTGAAACCATGGTTCGCGGGCCGGCTTGATTTTGCGCCCGAGCATGTCTTTGCCGGCGATGCCGAGCTACCGCTGCAGGGTGGCGCGGTTGCCCGCTTCCTCGACCGGAAGGCCGCGCTGCTGGTCTACAAGCGGCGCGAGCACCTGATTTCGCTCTTCGTGCTTCGCCCCGACGGGCTCGACTGGCCAGAAGCCGGGAGCCCGCGCTCGCTTCAGCTGCGCGGTTTCCACCTCGTGCTGTGGCGCACCGGCGACCTCGGATACGCGCTCGCGTCAGACCTGGAAACCGGCGAACTGGGCCGCCTTGCGACGCAACTCGAGGCAACGCGCTGACCAAGCTTTTCAGGCCGCGTTCAGCCATTGCTCGAATGCGCTGAAGTCATAAGGCCTTCCCAGGAAGTCGCTCACCAGCTCGGCGGCTTTTTTCGAACCGCCCGGCTCCAGCACGGCCTTTCGATAGCGCCGCGCCGGCGCGGGATTCAATAACCCTTCGCGGCGGAAGGTGGTGAAGAGGTCCTTCGCAATCACCAGCGACCACATATAAGTGTAATAGATGGCCGAGTAGCCTTCAAGGTGGCCGAAGCTCTCGTGGAAGTACGTGCCGGGCACGGTGCGGAACGGCGTGTAGCGCGCCTGCAACTCCGCCACCAGCGCGGTCGCGTCCAGCCCGGCCGGATCGCGATCGTGCAGGGATAGAGAGGTCGCCGCGTAGAACATCTGCTGCCGCACGCGCAGGCCTTTGCCGAACTCGTCGGCTGCACGCATCCGGGCCACCAGTCCGGCAGGGATTGGCTCATTGCTGTCGATATGAAGGGCAAAGTCCGCCAGGACCTCGGCGTCCCAGCACCATTCCTCCAGCATCTGCGAGGGCGCCTCGACGAAGTCCCATTCGGTGCGAACTCCGGAGAGCCCGGCCCAGCGCGTGCGTCCGCCAAGCAGATGGTGCAGGAGATGGCCGAATTCGTGAAAGAAGGTGACGACTTCGGTGTGCTCCATGAGCGCAGGCGCGACTTGCGGGAAATTGCACAGCAGAGCCGCCTCGGGGAGCGTGCCGCCGGCCACGCCCGACGCCAGCGTGAATTGCGCCGCGTGTTTGTACTTGCCCTCGCGCGGGAAGAGATCGAGGAAGAACCGGCCCACGCAAGCGCCGTCTTCCATCAGGTCCCAGGCCGTTACGGCCGGGTGCCAGACCGGCGCATCCGAGGCGCGGTATTCGATTCCAAAGAGCCGCGCAGTCAAGTCGAACAGTCCTCGCTGGACCCGGGAGACCTCGAAATACGGCCGCACCGATTGGGAATCGAATGCGTACTGGTCGGCGCGGATGCGTTCTTTCGCGAACTCCGCATCCCACGGCTCGACAGCGGGAGCTTCCCCTCGCAATTGATCGTAATCCCGCTGCGCCCGCTCCCTTGATGCGGTCGCAATGCGCTCGATGAAGTCCCGCGCGGCGCTCGCGCTGCCGATCATCTTGTCCCCGGTGATGTAAGCGGCCCAGGATTCATATCCGAGCAGCCGCGCCAGCTCGTATCGCTTCTCCAGCATCCGCTGCAGCACCGCGCTGTTCTGCGGGTGCGCGCGCTGCCGGTACACGCGCCAGAGTTCCTCCCGCGCCTTCGAGCTGCGCGCATAGGTCATGAACGGCAGGTAATCAGGCGTATCGGTGGTGATCCGTTTTTCGGGGTGCGAGCGGATGTAATCGGCAGGCAGGCCGCTCAAGTCATCGGCAATGATGCTGGGCATATCGTCGCAAATGTTACGGCTGAACTCCTGGCCAATCTTGACCAGCTCTTCATTCAATTCTCGCACCCGCGCGCGGGTAGCAGCGTCCTGGTCCACTCCGGCGCGGCGAAAGTCGCGCAGCGTGCGCTCCAGGTAATAGTCGCCGGCCGGTACCGCGGCGAGCGCAGCATAGATCTCCGGATCGAGCGAGAGCTCGGTGTTCAACGCCTCCAGCTCCTGTTCGCACTTCTCGGCGGCGTCGCGCATGGCCGCGTCGGGGTGCGCATTGCGCGCGACGCTCGCCCGCGCGCTCGCGTCGCCCAGCGTCGCGAACGCCAGATCCCACAATTCGAGCGCGGCGCCTCCAGCTTTGAGTCGCGCCACCGCCTCTCGCGCCTGCCGCAACGCCGCCTGCGACGCGGCGATGAATTGATCAGGTGTCCCTGCCAGCAGTCGAGAAGCCGTCATTCTTCGTGCCTCCTTCAGCGGTGCGCGCGTGTTGCTGCCGTCTTCATTCAGGCATCGCGAGGGAGACTCGCAGCATCGTCTTGCCTCGGCAAGGGTATGCTGCAGGCCCGATGAAAGTCGCCGCGCTCCTGCTGCCGTTGTTACTTGTGTTTGGTTTCGTTGCGCGGCATGACGGCTTCGGGCTGGTCGAGCCCGCAGTCGGCAGCGGAGACGAGTCGCACTATCTCCTGACCGTCTCGAGCCTGCTCTATGATCGCGATCTGCAACTACAGGACGATTACCGCCGCGTGCGCGCGGGAGGGGCGCAGGCGGGCTTGAGCTATCGCGGCAATGAGCTCGATCACCACACCATCCTGGTCAATGTCCGCACCGGCGAGCAAGCGCTCTGGCAGCGCGTCTATGACTGGCAAGTCCACCAGCCGTGCACGCAGCCTTGCGTACCTTTCAAGAAGCTCACGGAGAAGTTCGCACCTGGGCCGGACGTCATCGAAGTGCCCGCGCATCCGCCCGCCTGGCCCTTGCTGCTGGCGGCGCTGGTCGCGCCGCTCCGGCCGGGTCCGGAATCTTTGGAACGGGTCGCCGCGAATGCCATCGCGCTCCTGGCCTATCTCGCGCTGGTCGCCACGGCGCTCGCGGCGATTCGCCTTGGGTTCAGCGCACCAGAAGCCCTGGGCATTGCTCTCCTGGCAGGACTCGCGAGTCCGTGGCTCGCGTATACGCGATCGTACTTCGCGGAGATACCGATTGGCCTGGCCCTGGCTCTCGCGCTCTGGGCGATGGTCTCGCGGCGCCCCTTGCTGGCTGGGCTCGCCGTCGTTGCCGCGGCGGCTCTCAAGCCGCCCTTCGGACTGACCGGCGTCGTGTGGGCAATGGACCTGTGGCTGCAAGGGCGGCGCCAGGAAGCGCTGAAGCTGTTGGCCGTGGTGGTTGCAGGCGGCGCGGGTATCGCCAGCGTCAATCTGTGGCTCGCGCATACGCCAATCATTGCCGGGACCGCGGGCTTCATACCCGGCGCACCCGGCCTCGGCGGAGTCGGCGTCATGCTCTTCGGCGACGCGCACGGGTTGTTGAACTTCGCGCCCTGGGCGCTACTTTCGCTTTGGGTGGCCTCGCGTCCGGGCCCGGACTGGGTCCGGTTCATCTCGCTCGGCGCCGCTCCCTATCTGATCCTCGTTGCAGCCAGCAATGCGCCGGACGGCGGCTTTTGCTATGGACCGCGCTATTGGATCCCGTTGATCCCCTGGCTCGCGCTCTTGGCCATGCAGGCGCGGGGCGCGCGCAAGTTGCTCCTGGGGCTCGCCCTTGCTTCCGCGCTGGTCGGGATACCAGGCGCATTGCGCTATCGACACCTCTTCAATGCGCCGGCCATTGCTGCGCTGCGGCGATAGCTGTCGGCCAGCATGACGCCCTTCGGCACGCCGGCCCTCATTGCGCAGTAGTGCTAAGGCTTCGCGGCTGGCGTGGTTGAACGCGCGATCTCCTTGCGCTGTACCCACTCCTCGACCATCCGCCCCAGCACGGCGAGCGGCACCGCGCCGTGGTCCAGGACCACGTCGTGAAATTCCTTGAGATTGAATTGGGTGCCCAGCCGCCGCTCGGCCTCGTGGCGCAGCCGGAATATTTCCTCTTCACCGACCATATAGGCCAGCGCTTGTGCCGGCATGATGACATAGCGGTCGATCTCGTTCTCAGCCTCGTGCGGCGGCAGCGTCGTATGGTCGCGCAGGAACTGCAGCGCTTTGGCACGGTCCCAGTGCAGCGAGTGCATTCCGGTATCGACCACCAGCCGCGAGGCTCGCCACGCCTGGTAGCCCAGCATTCCATAGCGCGCGAGGGGCCCCGAATAGAGATGGAGGGTCTCGTCCGCCAGTCGCTCGCTATAGAGCGCCCAGCCTTCGATATAGGCGGTCTCGCCCGTCTGCCGCCGGAAGTCGGGCAAGCCTTTAAGCTCCTGGGCGATCGATCCCTGCAGGTGATGCCCGGGGATGGCTTCGTGGAAGCATAATGCCTCTTCGTTATAGAGCGCGCGCGTCTCCGGGTTGAAGGTATTGACGTAATAGACCCCAGGCTGCGTGCCATCGTCCGAGGCGGGCTGGTAGAAAGCGGGAGTACTTGTTTCGGCCCGGTAAGCCTCGATGGCGCGGGTGACGATAGGCCGGGGCGGCAAACGATTGAAAGCCTGCGGCAGCGCGGCCATGGCGCGCAAGAGCGTGGCCTTGTTCCAGTCGAGCAGCTCCTCCGCGGTCTGCTTGAATTGATCTTTGCGCGCATCGACCGACTTGCGAAAGGCTTTGAGATCGACCGGGAGCTTGAAGCCTTGTGACGCGGCGATTTCGCCCTGTTCCGCCTCGATGGCCGTCAGCAGCCTCAAGCCCAGCTCGTGAAGCTCTTGCGGCTTGCGTTGGGTTCCAGTGTGATATCGAATCAGAAAAGCATAGCAAGCCTCCCCGCCCGGCTGCGCCCACAGGCCCACGTCGACGCGCGCCTTGGGCAGCAGCTGCTTCTGCAGAAAGTCGCGATACTTCTGGAGACCCGGAAGCACCGATTCGCTGACCGCCTTTCTGATCGCCTCCCGTGCCGTGTCGCGCTGCGCCGCGGGAAGACCCTTGAATCTCTCCTCGGCCGGAAGGAAGTCGTCGGCTCTCAGCTTCACCAGCTGGTCGATGACTTTCTGCACATTCGTCTTCGGCGAGGTCTTTCCCGCCGCGAGACCGCGCGAAAGGTTGGCAATCTGCTGGTCGAACATTCGAGAAGCCTGGCCATACCGCGAGGCCAGCTCGGCTGCGCCCTGCGCGGTCCCCAGCCGATAGAAGAGCCCGGTCTGCGCGAGCGACACCTGCACTCCATTCATTTGATCGACCAGCCAATCCTCGCCGCCGCAGACCAGCGATGATTTGATGTCTTCGAGTTGGCCGCGCAGGATCTCGAGCGTCAGCGCGTCCTCGCCGCCGAGCAGCCCGGAAGGGATCGAGTCCACCTCGGTCCGCAGGCGCTCGATCTCCTGCAGCGTCCGTGTGTAAGCCTCGGGGGAGAGATCGTCGAGGCGACCGTCGAAGCGGTGATCACCCATCGCGGTGGCCGCGAGCGGGCCGCCCAGGCCTCCCTCGCCCAGGAGCGGGAGCTGGCCAGTTTCCAGTAGAGCGGTCCAATAGCGACCGCTCAGTTCGCGCAGGTGGTCAGCGGCGCTGGTGTCCGAATGCCGGACCGCGACTTGCGCCGGCTCGGTCAGCCTGGTCGGCGCCGGTTGTTGCGGCGTCGCGCAGGACACGATGAGGGGGAAAGCAGGAAAGAGGACCGCGAAAAAGGCGACGCAGGGGCGAGCGCTCATCTAAGGCTCTTTACGCCCCCTCGCGCCTCGGCGCTACTCCTCGCACTCGCGCTTCGTCGGCCAGCGCTTCCTCGCGCGAGGGCCCGTCGGGAACGATGCGTTCGGCGTGATCGAGCACCAGCCGCTCCAACGCCACATCCTCATCCAGCCGCGTCGAGCAAGGAGGTACCCGCAAGCCCAGCGACCGCGCCCACGCGGCCAACAGCGCGCGGCGCAGTCCCGCATCGATCAGCTCCCGGGCGTCGGGCCGGGCGGAGAGCTCGATCAAAAGCGCCTCCGGAATGCGCCGCCGCCGGACCAGCGAAGAAGGCGCCTGCAATCGCGGCAAAGGTTGCGGGCCCGGACTAGCGGCCACCGCGCTGCGAATGGTCTCGCGGGCATCAATGCTTTTCAAATCCTCGACAAAGGTCCATCGCGCGCGCGCCGCCGCGGGCAAAAGCGACAGCACGACAGGCCAGGTACGCTCTTGATAAAAGATGCGTGCGGAAGCGCGGACCAGCGCGTGAGCCTGCTTGATGGTCAATACCTTCGCCTTCGTCGCCTGCGCCGCGGCATGCCGCACGTTGACCTGCGCAAGCGTCAGAGGTCGATAGTCGTGCTCGGCGTCCGCGTGCAACAGCGCGACCTCGGCATCATCTTCAATCAATCCGTCTCGCACCCAGCGAAAGATCTGCCCGACGCCGACCATGCCGCGGTCCTGCAACTCCGCGGCGCGCAGCGCCCCCATGCTGGCGCCACCGAAGACGGCCACTCCTTGATCGAGCGCATCGAGCAATTCATGGTGCCAGACCGACGGCTGCGATTCGAAGACTCCGTCCACCAGCGCGATGGCGCGCGGCCGCAGCTCGAGTGCGCGCCAGACGTCGCCCTGGCGCGCAGGCCCGAGCACGACGTCCGCACCCAGCGAGCGCGCCTCCGGATGCGACAGTGAGGGGCCGACAAAGGCGACCACCGGTCCGCGCAAGAGAGGAGCGGGGTGATCGCGCGGCACCTTCGTCCGGCGCGCCTTTGCTCTTGCGCGCTTCAAAGCAGCTCCGAGATTGCGAGTCCGGGAACAAGCACCTTCACCACCCAGAGCGGCGTACGCGTGAGCACGACCTCAGCGGCCCGGCGATGGCCCGCGCGCCACAGGCCGCGCGCCACGTCGCCTTGTCTACCGGAAAGCCGCCTCCGCTTCCCGCGAATGCTCAAGCACGCATCGCGCAGTCCCGCCGCGTCGGCTCGGTCTATCGGGGTGACATCCTCGCGCGCGCCGTGGATGTCGGTGAGCCGCGACTGCGCGGCCTCCAGCAGCGCGCGCTCGAGCGCCTCGTCCCCGCAGGCATAGCCCGCGGCGACCGGCACCGGCCCTTCCTCCCGATCGATCAGCAGCGCCGCCGCCACGGGCAGCCCGAGGTTGCCGCCCAGATCGAAGAAATGCGCCTCGAGGGCCGGCCCGATTGCGCGAACCTCGCGCAGCTTGCGTTCGCGCATCGCAGCGAGTGTCCAGCCATCGGGCAGCGCGCGGGCGACTTGATCGCGCTCGGCCGCCT
Source organism: Deltaproteobacteria bacterium (assembly GCA_025358085.1). GTDB lineage: Bacteria > Myxococcota > Myxococcia > Myxococcales > 40CM-4-68-19 > JANYKT01. Next base: position 33,928 of record JANYKT010000153.1, read on the forward strand.
CCTGCAGCGCGTGGCGCAGCGCCAGCGCGTGCGTGCGGTGCGCGCCCATTCCATTGGTGCTCCAGCGAATGATCGCGGGGCCCAGCTGCGCCGCGCCTGGCGGAGGGCAATGCACTGCCTGCGCCGGAACCAGCACGCTGGTCGCGGAAAACAATTCGCGCGCGGGCCGCCAGGCGATGCGCGTGTCCTCACTCCACAGACGCTGTGCGACCAGATCTCCGCCCGAGCCTAAATCAGCCGCGTCCCACGCGCCGGGCAATGCGCGCAATGAACCAAAGACACACTCGACAGGATCGAATCGCTCGGCCGCCCACAACTCCGCGGCTTCCGAGAGCGCGCCGCGCGCTGCCTGCGCGAAGGTTCGGCCCTTGCCGTTGGTGACTTGCAAGACATGCCCGCCCGGCCGGATGGCGCAAGCCACTTCGATCCCGGCGCGGTCCAGCCCGGTCACGCGTGCGATTCGCGTTACACCGAGCGCTTTGGCAATGCCTTCCAAGAGTCCCCTTCGGTTCACTGCTTCCGCTTCTCCCCCAGGCGCTCCATCGCGGCGCGGAAAGCGGGCTGCTCCTCGGCCCCTTGAATCGCGAAAGCATCGTTGAAGATGAAAGTGGGCACCGCGCCAATGCCTATCTCTTGCGCTTCCCGCACGCCCTGCTCCACCGCGGCGCGATAAGTCCCGCTCTCGAGCGCTCGCACGAGCTGGTCCGGGTCGAGACCCGCGTCGGTCGCCGCGCCCCGCAGCACCTCGAGCGAATAGAGGTCCTGCCCCTCCTCCCAATAGCGCTTCAGCAGCGCCGCGTGCAGCGGCTCGAGCTTGCCATGCGCTCGCGCGAACTCGACTGCCTCGTGCGCCCGGCGCGTAGAAGGAATCCGGTCCCCGCGCACCATCTTGAGTCCTTCGCGCGCCGCGCGCAGCTTCAGGGGCTCATTCGGGTCCTTCATCTTCTCGAGGATATAGGCGGGCACCGGCATCCCTTCCGGCGGGGTCTCGGGCCGCAGGAAGAACGGCTTCCAGTCCACTTCCAACTCATAGTCCTTGCGCAGCTTTTCGATCTCCACGAGACCGACGTAGCACCAGGGTCAAACGAAGTCAGACCAGATCTTTACTTGCACCGTCATATGCGCTCCTTTTGCGACCTCGCGTGCTCCCTGGAAATCATAGGGCAGCGAATGCAGGGGGGCCAGTCGATTCTGCAAGGCCCGCCCGGCCGCGAACGGCGCTATGTTGCGGTCCGCGATGACGACGGATGAGTTCCGGGAGAAGTACCGAATCGAGCACGTCGGGCCCCGCTACAGCGGACCGCTTCATCTCGTCTTTACCAGCGCGCTCGCGCTCGGCACCATCGCGCTCGCGCTGTCCAGGGTTCATACGCCGGGCTGGGCCCTGCTCACCGTGCCCGCGACCTTCCTCTATGCGAATGTCATTGAATACTTCGGTCACAAGGGGCCAATGCACAAGCCCACGCGCCTGCTGCGGCTGGTCTATCGCCGCCACTTGCTCGAGCATCACGCGTTCTTCACCGACGCGCGGATGCAGACTGACTCGACGCGCGATTACAAGATGGTGCTCTTTCCGCCGCTGTTGATCGTCTTCTTCTTCGGCGTCTTCGCCCTGCCGGCCGGCCTGCTGCTTTCCGCGCTCGCGGGAACGAACGTGGCCGCCCTCTTCGTCGCCACCGCGATGGGTTATTTCCTTTCCTATGAATGGCTGCACCTCGCCTATCACCTGGGCCACGGCGGCCCGCTGCGCCGCCACCACGCGGCCCACCACGATCCGGCCCAGATGGGGCGATTCAATTTCAACATCACCTTTCCTGTCTGCGACCTGATCTTCGGGACCGCGAAACGCTAGAACGGTATCCATGCTCGTAGAGCCGGCTCCCAGAATCAACCTCCGCTGGATCGTCCTGTTGCGCTGGGGCGCGGTCGCCGGGCAGGCCATCACCATCCTGGTCGCTGGCCGGTTCCTCAAGCAGCCGCTTCCCCTCACGCCACTGCTCAGCGTCGTCGCCGCGCTGGCGCTGATGAATGCCGTGATTCATGTCTGGCTGTGGCGCGGTGGCCAGCCGACCGACCGGGCCTGCGGGCTGAACCTGCTCGCCGATATCGCCGCGCTCACCGCCCTGCTGGCGCTCTCGGGCGGCGCTTTCAATCCCTTCTCGGTTCTTTACCTGGTGCACATCACCATCGCCGCCGTGATCCTGCCGGCGCGCTGGAGCTTGCTGCTCGCGGCCGCCAGCGCCCTCTCCTATAGTGTGCTGCAGTTTACCATCGTTACCGATCTGGCACTGATCAGCTCCGATCCGGGCTTGTTGCAATTGCGCGGCAGGTGGGTCGCTTTCCTGGTGGCGGCCGCCTTCATCTCCACCTTTTCGTTGCGGATGAGCGAGTCGTTGCGACAGCGCGGAGAGGAGCTGGAGCGCGCCAGATCGGACGCCGAGGCCGCCGAGCGGCTCGCGGCGCTGGGGACGCTCGCAGCCGGCACCGCGCACGAGCTGAATACGCCGCTCGGCACCATCGCCATCCTGGCCGGCAAGCTGGCCGCGCAGCTGGAAGGAGACCGCCGCGACGAAGCCGAGGACATCAGGCTGCAAGTGCGCCGCTGCAAAGAAATTATTACCAAGATGATGGCTCCGCGCGGCGGCGTCGAGCTGGAAGAGCCCAAGGAGATCGAGCTCGCGCCCGTGATCGAAGGTGCGGTGCGGCGCTGGCAGGACGGCAGGCCGGGGCCGAAGCCGGTGCTGATCATCGACCCCAGGGTGGCCCGGGCGCGGGCGCGGCTCGCGGTCCACGCCTTCGAGCAGGCCGTGGCGAACCTGCTCGACAATGCCGCCGAGGCGACCGAAGGAAAGCCTCTGCGCGAGGTCCGCGTCGCGCTCGACCGGCATGGCGATCTGCTCCGGCTCTCCGTCGCCGACAATGGAGTGGGCGTGCCCGAGCCGCTCCTGCGCCGGATCGGCGAGCCCTTCTTCACCACCAAGGAGCCCGGCCGCGGCACGGGACTCGGCCTCTACCTGGCGCGTCACGTCGTCGAACGGCAGGGCGGGGAGATGACGGTCAGTTCGACGCAAGGCCGCGGCACGCAGGTGGTGCTGACCGTGCCTGAGGCATGACCTTGGCTTTCGAGGAACCGCGCGTTAAAGAACTTTGATGCGTCTCCTGATTGTCGACGATGACGAGCCGTTTCGTCTCGCCTTGCGCAACGCTTTCCTGCGCCGCGGCTACGAGGTCATGGTGGCTGCAACGCCAGCCGAGGCCGATACCTCCGCGCGCGCGACCCCGCCGGCCTATGCGGTCGTCGATCTGCGAATGCCGGGCGGCTCGGGTCTCGAGGTGGTCCGCTCGCTGCGGGCCCTGCCCAAGCCCCCCTCAGTGGTGGTGCTCACGGGCTACGGCACCATCGGGACCGCGGTCGAGGCCATCCGGCTGGGCGCAATCAACTATTTGAACAAGCCCGCCGATGCCGACGAGATCGAGGCCGCGCTGCTGGGCAAGCGGGCTTCACCTTCGGTGGACGAGGTGCCGTCACTCGACCGCCAGGAGTGGGAGTATCTCAATCGGATCCTCGCCGATTGCGAGGGCAATATCTCTGAAGCAGCGCGCCGGTTGAAGATGCACCGGCGGACGCTACAGCGAAAATTACAGAAACATCCGCCCAGGGTTTGAGCGGCGATCAGGCCCTCGACTGGATCGACAGCTTCGATCCACAGTAGCGATACAAAGCCGCCCTGTGTTAGACGCAGCGCCCTTATGATTCAAGTCACGGGCGTCACCAAAGCCTTCGCCGGCAAGAAGCTGTTCGAGAACGTCAACGTCGCGTTCCCCCCGGGCCGCCGCTACGGCCTCACCGGTCCGAACGGCGCGGGCAAGACCACTTTCATGAAGATCCTCTCCGGCGATCTCGATCCCGACAGCGGCACCGTCTCGCGCCCCAAGCGCTTCTCGATGCTGAAGCAGGATCAATTCGCCTTCGAGGAGAAGCGCGTCATCGAGGTCGTGCTCATGGGCAACGCGCCGCTCTGGGCCGCCATGCACGAGAAAGAGAAGCTGCTCGAGAAGTCAGACCTCACCGACGACGACGGCGCGCGCCTGGGCGAATTGGAAGGCATCATCGGTGAGGAGGACGGCTACTCGGCGGAGTCGCAGGCCGCGACCATGCTGGAAGGCCTGGGGGTCTTCGAAAAGGACCAGGGCCGCTTGATGAAGGAGATCACCGGCGGCGACAAGGTGCGCGTGCTGCTGGCGCAGGCGCTCTTCGGCAAGCCAACGGCGCTGCTGCTGGACGAGCCCACCAACTCGCTCGACCTCGATTCAATTCACTGGCTGGAGGAGTTCCTCGAGCACTTCGAGGGGACGCTCATCGTCATCTCCCACGACCGGCACTTCCTGAATTCGATTACCACGCACATCGCCGATATCGATTACGAGACGATCATCACCTATAATGGCTCGTACGACGACATGGTCCGCGCCAAGGCGCAGGTCCGGTCGCGCATCGAGTCCGAGAACCAGGACAAGGAGAAGCGCCGCGAGCAGCTGCAGGACTTCGTTGCGCGCTTCTCGGCCGGCACCCGGGCCTCCCAGGTCCAGAGCCGGATCAAGCAGCTGGAGAAGCTGTCGCTCGCCGACACCAAGAAGTCGAACATCGCGCGGCCGTTCATCAAGTTTGAAATGAAGCGGCCGAGCGGCAAGCAGACGCTGACCGTGGACCACCTCTCGAAAAAGTTCGACAAGCAGCTCTTCAAAGGATTCTCCGCGCTGATCACCAAGGGCGAGAAGGTCGCCATCGTCGGCCGCAACGCGATGGGGAAGACCACCTTCCTGCGCACCATTTTAGGAGAGCTCAAGTCCGACGCCGGCACCGCGGTGTGGGGACACGAGGCAAACATCGGCTATATGCCCCAGGACGTGAAGCCGACCATTCCCACCAATACGACCTGCTTTGATTACCTGCACGACATCGATCCTTCGGCGGGCAATGAACAGATCCGCGGACTGCTTGGCCGGATGCTCTTTCGCGGCGACGAAGGAATGAAGCCGACCAAGGCTTTGAGCGGCGGCGAGGCGGTGCGGCTGCTCTTCTGCAGGCTGATGCTCGAACAGCCCAATATCCTCGTGCTCGACGAGCCGACCAATCACCTGGACCTGGAAGCCATCTCGGCCTTGGGCGAAGGATTGCAGAGCTATCCCGGCACGGTGCTGTTCGTGGCGCACGACCGCGACCTCATCGAAGCCTGTGCGACTCGCATCTTTGCCTTTCACCACGACGGGCTGGAGGACTTTCCGGGGAACTACCAGACCTTCCTCGAGAAGCACGGCGGTGTCATCGACGCGCAGGCGTAGAGTTGCAGGTAGAAGAGTGGCATGGCGGACGCAGAACGAATCGCAATCATCGGGCTCGGGTTGATCGGCGGCTCTCTGGCGCTGGCACTCAGGCGCGCGCGCCCGATGCTGCACATTTCCGGTGTCGATCTCGACCCGCGCGCGCGCGAGCAGGCGCTGAAGATTGCCATTGATGAGGGGTATTCGCTCGAGGACGCCCCGCTCGACGACTGCGACCTGGTCGTGCTGGCCACGCCCGCGCGCGAACTGCTGGCGCTGCTGCCGCAGGTCGCTGCACGGATGAGGTCCGGCGCGGTGCTGACCGACGTCTGCGGCGCGAAGGAGCTTGTCTGCGCCGAGGGCGCGCGGCAACAGCGGGTGGTCTTCGTCGGTGGACACCCGATGGCGGGCAATGAATATCGCGGCTTCAGTGCCGCGAGCCCGGTGCTCTTCAGCCGCGCGACGGTTGCGCTTTGCCCGCCGGCAGGAAGGGAGGACGCGGCCGCGCGCAAGGCCGCCACGGAGCGTGTGCGCGCGCTCTGGCTGAGCGCGGGCGCGGAAAAGATCCTCGAAATCGCGCCGGACGACCACGACCGCGCAGTCACCTTTGCGTCGCATTTGCCTTATCTCGCGGCGGCCTCGGTGGTGGATGCGCTCACCGGCTGCGGCGCGGCTTCGGAGCTCGCGCGGGAGCTGGCCGCGGGCGGCTTTCGCGATACCACGCGGCTCGCGGGTGACGGCACGGTGGGCGGGGCAGCCGCGCTCAATCGATTCGTTCCCGCCGCGGCGCGGGCGCTGGCGGAGCAGCTGCGGGGGCTCGCCGATGCATTCGAGAACGATCCGGCCGCGGCGCTCGCCCGCCTGGCCGCGCTGGCCGACGAGCGGCGGCGCATGCCCATGCCAGCGATCACGGCCACGGGTCCGGCACCGCGCCTGCCATCGGCCTGATTTCGAACTCGCGATCTCCCGGCACCTTCCTGCAGGCGGTGCCGGGCGCCGCGCGCCCCATATTGAGATCGGTTGCCTGGAACCCGGGCAGCGCAGCCACTTGACGGGAAGGTCGTGGTGTCCGCGCCAGTGGCGATAAGGATACATGCGCCTTTCGTCGTTGCCGAGCATCTCGCCAACGCGATCAAAGAAGCCTCGAGTCTCGACATCGCTCCTGCGTCCATGATGGTTATCGTCGCTGCAAAGATTATCTGGGAGCGCCCGCGCAAGCGGCTTTTGAGGACCTTGCGCCAAGCAATCGATCTTACTCCGGGTGAATCGTCTCCGGGTCTCAACGCGGTAGTGTTAGACGAATCGGGACGATCATCTTGCGGATCCTGTTTGACGACTTGTCCCGGGACGAGTTGAATCGGCGGTACCGGTCAATGGCAGTAAACGGCGCGCTTGATAGGGTCGGGTGTGCCGCGCGGCTCGATGGCCCTCGACATCCGGCGCGACAGGGCCTGTCGGCGGAACTGTCGTCGTCTTCCGGCCCACGGCGATCTTTCCCTCTTCACTTTCTGAATCGGCACATCTTCGCGGCCCCTCGAGGGCGGCCGCCAGTTCGCCATCAGGAACAGGCCGAAGCAGATCCTGTATCTGTTTAGCAAGACCCTGGATCGCAGAAGCAGTGAACCAAGCGCGACAGGGTCCACAACCCGAGGCCACTTCTAAGCGAGGACAAGGGTCACTCTTCAACGGGGAGCTGAAACCCTCCTGTCCTTTTGCGGGTCCTGTTCAAATGAGCCGGCTCTGAATCTGAGGACTCGTCCCGGGGCGAGTTGAATCACTGGTGCCAGCGGCCACACGCGCTGTCGCCGGTCCCGAGAGCCGCGCTCGCTGCATGAAAGTGCGTCCGTACAGTTGCTCCGCAGCATACTGGTTGTGCGGACGGCAGAGGAGGCGGATCCGTTCAACGGAATGGACTTGCGCGCGCGCGAAGCCGTCGAGGTGGTCGAATTCGAGCGTGCCAGTCTCGCCGCATCTGCGGCCCTTTTCGTCAGCGAAGGCGCAGCGCCCACCATCGCGTTCGTAAACGGCGCGCTTGATAGAGTCGGGAATGTGCCGCGTGGGTCGATGACCCTCGACTTCCGACGCGACAGGGCCTGTCGGCGGAGCTGTCCTCGTCTTCCGGCCCACGGCGAATCTTTCCTTCTTCACTTTCTGAATCAGCAAATCGAGCGC
>JANYKT010000160.1 GCA_025358085.1 Deltaproteobacteria bacterium
GCAACAGTGTGCCCGGCGCCAATTTGCACACCCCTCGGTAAATCGAGCGCGGCGCAGGGACGTAGGAGTAGCGGAGATACAGGGCCAGCGCTTCTCGATCCACCTCACCCTGAAACGAGGGGTGCTGCTTTAGAGCCTTCAATTCAGAGCCGAATAAGAACACTCCGCCTTGCCTACCATAGTAGAGAGGCTTCTCTCCTAAGCGGTCCCGCGCCAAGATCAGGCTTCGGTCTATCCGGTCCCACAAGGCAATCGCAAACATACCGACCGTGGCCTGAAGGGTCTGCTCGATACCCCAGAGTTCAAACCCTGCCAACAACGTTTCGGTATCGGAATGTCCGCACCACGCCCGATCACTTAATTGCCGCCGCAGATCAAGATGGTTGTAAATCTCCCCGTTTAAGACAATCACATACCGCCCGGAAGCGGACACCATGGGCTGATGGCCGGCGGGTGACAAATCCAGAACGGATAAACGCCGATGTGACAAACCAATGCCAGCATCCGCATCCAGCCACACTCCGCTGTCATCTGGACCACGATGCCCAATGGCCTCGCCCATGCGTCCGAGCATGGCGGGCCACTCCGCTGGTGACAGGGAAGGCAATACGTCAATGAACCCGGAAAATCCACACATCGTATCGCCTACCGTTTCCTCCGCAACACGACATCAAAACCACTCACCAATAAGTCATCGTCCGACAAGTCCCGGAACGCCTCATCCAGTTTGACTCTCGGCGTGGGCAATGTCTCCCAACGCACTACGCGGGGGAACTGGCAATCAAATCCCGCCTTATCAAAGAGGGCAACCATCTCCTTATAGCGAATGCGGTTAGTGTAAAAACCGGACTTGCGAAACAGATCGCCCTCCCAAGTCACCTCGGCAAACCGAAGATTGTTCAGGTGGCCCCCCAGATGATCCTTTAGATCCACACGATGAACACTGACACCATCAGGTTTCATAACACGAACGAGTTCCGCGGCGAGCAGGGGAAAATCTCCCTTCGGGATGTGCTCCAACACTGCATTGGAGAAACAATAATCGACTGAACTCGACGACACTCGTGCCAGCGAGGCCACTCCTTCACTTAAATACTCGGCCTGACAGTCCTTCAAAATATCCCAAGCAGTTTCAGCCGACTCCATCCTTGGCACCCGATAACCTTGCTCACCCAAATAGTGGATAAGCTTGGCGTATGCCTGAATCGCGATCGTGGCAAAAGAGCCGGCATCCACCAGCCAAGTCTTGGATGCGCCGAGAGATCGTGCAATCACCGCAGTAAACAGCGAATCCCCGGGGCCGAGTTCAAGGACTGCATAGTCATCACCCTGAATCCGAAACTGCGGTCCCACAGTGCACTGACCCAATACATCAGCCTTTCTGGCATGTTCAAGAAATGTCCCCAACGCCCGTTGCGGTTGGTTCATATCCCCATGCTCAAACACCCCCAAGCGCTTCCATACAGCATAGGGTATAGGCAACCGTGCCAAGGCAATTTTGGCGCCGAGCTTCAACCACCAAGGAGCTATTGCTTTTACACCTTTCATCGAAATATTTTATTGGCTAATCCGACCGACAGACGGCTCCCGCACAAAGACAAACTCATTGCACCCTAGCCGACAGGTAGTTTTAATTTCGCGCAATGTGAAGCCTTTGTCTCGGTAGAACCTGAAGATCTCCACAGTTCGCGCGACCTCGAAAGGATAGCCGCCAATCCAATCAATAAGATCATGCCAAAGAGACATACCGCGCTCCTGTCCCAAACGCCCCGTCAATGCATGCGCAAGCCACGACGCCAAAAAAGGATATGGCGTATGCAGTAGTAACAGTGGCCACCGCAACAACGGATACCGCACGTAGGTTCGTTTCACGACATGCCAGTAACGGCTCACCCAACCTTGATCGTTATAGATCGCAATGAACAACCGTCCCTCCTCTGCAACTAACGCCGCGACATTTTCCAGAGCCTGCCACATAGCCCCAGTGTGGTGCAGCACACCCCAGCTATACACCACGTCAAACTGACCGAGCTTCGCCAGATACTCACGATTCAGGACTGAGGCCTCTTCCACTATCCATTTGCCATCATCGGGGAAATACAGCCGCTTAAGTTCCCGCGTGCATGCAACTGACTTAGGATCATAGTCGAAGGAGTGGACACTGGCGCCCAACCGCCGCGCTGCCAGGCTGAACAACCCTGAACCACTACCCGCATCAAGAAACCGTTTACCCTTCAGGTCGGTAACCCCAAGCATGGCCGTAAGCGAAGCCACTGCCTGGTCAATACGGCTTTCATTCAACACATGAAGAAAGCGAGCCCAGTTGGCCCCGAACTCGAATCGCTGTCCCCGGGCAATCTCAGCTGCATGGGCCTGGTCCATCAACCCTCCTGCACCATTTGTCGTCGCAACCTATCTTTTCTTTATACTCGCCGCTTAAATCCCATAGCGCACCAAAATGGTTCTCGATCAGAAAATCGAACATCCTCAAAGTCTGCAGTGATCAGCATGTCTTCAATCTCATCTCGCGTGAACCGCTGCTCAAGACGAGTTCCAAATCGATCAAGTGCATCGGTTCGCAGCACGTAGAATGTGCGATCACGATACCACGCGAGAGGCCATCCATCCGGCAAAGTTCCCATTCGATCTAAAAGCCATGCACTTCTAGCAAGCGGCAGATAAACCGTAGACCATAGGAACTTCAAGCCGCGGAGCAGGGTCCGATAGGAATCGTTCTGTCCACTCGCGCCTGCCATCCGGGTGGTAGCCTACTCGAAACGGCCCGCCGCGCAGGGTGAATTCAAGAGATAGAGACGAACCGGCCCGTTAGCGCAGCGATTGCTGCAGCTCGGGTACCTCGTCCTGCCAGCCGGACTCGGCTGGGCCTGCGGTGAAGCGGGCGGGCGCGAGGGGTGGGCCGGTGGCGGGCAGGCCGAGGTGGGCGAGAATGGCCTTCACCGGGCCGGGGTCGGTGAGGTAGGCGAGCACTACGCGGCGGCCGCCGCAGGAGCAGGCGAGCACGTCCGCGCGGAAGACGCGCAAGAGCAATTCGGCCCAGGGGATGCGGCGAGGATTCCTGGTGGGTCCAGCGGGCGCTGTGGCCTCTGTCGCGGCGGGCGCGGGAGCCGGTGGAGGCGCGGCGTCGCAATGCCCAGGCGAGGCGATAGCGTCCGGCGGTGGAACCACCTCCTGGCGCCAGCGCGAGGCGGGCGCGAAGACTCCGTGATAGCGGGACAGATGCGCTCGCGGAGGCGGGACCAGCGTCGCGAGCCGGCGGAGCAGCTCGGTGGGTTCGAGCAGGAGCGTCGCGCGGCCGTCGTGAAGCGGGCGTTTGAGCCGGTAGCTGAGCCGGCCATCGGGGAGTGCGGAGAGCCGCTCCTGCGAGAAGGGAGGGCGGGCGCCGTAGCCGCACAAGTGCGCGAGACCCTCGCGGTCGTTCTCGTGGATGTGAACGCCGGCGTGGAGCGAGAAGCCGCCGAGATAGGCCGCGCGCTTCTTCGCCCGCCCGGCGTCTGGCTGCGCCGTGCGAGAGGATTGCATCGCCTCGACCTGCGCGGCGCCGAGTGGATCGAGCGGCCTCGCATCGGCCCGGGCCGCTTCGAGCTGGGGGCGCAGGAGCGGTTCGAGGCGCGAGACGATGCGGCGCAGCACCGCCAGGACGTCCTCGTCGGAGGGCGGGGGGAGCGGGAGGAAACGGACGCCGCCCTCCTCGCGCACGAAGACGCCGTCCGGGATGACGCAGTGGAAATGGACGTTGAGATTCAAGGCGCCGCCGAAACGCTGAACGAAGCTCACCGCGCCCGCGCGCGGATCGCGCGCGCCGGCCCGGCGCGCACCAAGGCGCTGCCAGGCGAAGACCCCGCGCAGCGCGAGGTCGAGCACGCGCGTGATCAGCGCCGGGTCGCGTGCGAGCAGGAAACGCGCCCAGCGCGGGAGCGAGAGGACCCACTGGCGCACGGGCACGCGCGGGATCACCCGCTCCACCAGGTGCGCCGACGTGTCGTGCATCCGCCTGGTGGTGCAGGAGGGGCAGAAGCCGCGCCCCTTGCAGGAGAAGGCGACCAAGAGCTCGTCGCCGCAGGCCGTGCAGCGCACTCGCGCAAAGCCGTTGGCGAGGATCCCGCAGCCGAGATAGCGCTCGAACTCGCCCACCACGAAGCGGGGCAGGCTCGCGCCGGCGCGCTCTTCCGTCTCGGCGAGGAAGGTCTTCCAGTGCTCTCGCACGGTCGAGTGCAGGAGAGTGCGCTCGGGCTCGCGGCGGCGATAGCCGAGGCCGGGTGCGGCGGGTCCCGATCTCGCAGCTGCGTCCCCGCCCATGCGGCGGCGGCAGAATCACGAATCGGGCCAATCCGCGGCTGCTCGACACGAAGCCTCCGCGCCGCCCAGAACGCTCCATCCCGTGTCTCATTCTGGTTCGATTGCGTCCGAATCCGGACTCCAGCCATGGGTGCTGGCCGGGCCCCGGGAATCGGCCCACTGGAGCTGATGGTGATCGCTGAAAGGCTCGATGCGGCGGCCGTCACCGGGCATTGGCCTGGGCTATTCAATGGGGACCCCAATTGATGAGATGGTGTCCCCGACGGAAGGAATGCTGCAGCGCCGGATCCGCTATTGGCTGAAGCCTTCGAGCTGGTAATGCGCTTCAATCCGCTTCAGCGCCAGGACCATCGCCGCGGTCCGCATTATCGACTTCCTTGCCGATGCAATACCGGGTGCTGTTGTGCGTCGCCGTCCGCCGCGGCGTATTGCGCGCGAAATCAATTGTCACCGGAGACCTCGAGCGAATTGCCTTGCGCGTATAGCTGAAAAAGTTCTTTCCGAACGCGGAATTCTTGCAGCCGCTGAAACTCGATGGGTTCACTTCAGCGCTTGTCCAGACTGCCCTGCCGGTCCCGAAGCCTGCCAATTCGCAACGCGTCGTCGATAAGCTCGCGAGAGCAATGCTTGCCGAAGTTGAGCCAGGAGGGCGGCACGCGCACCCTGCGGATCTGGTTGTTCTGGTGGAAGATCTCGAATTGACCAACATGCATCAACCCAATGTCGTCGTTGGTCACTTCCTTGAAGCGATCAAGATCGCTCTGGAATGCAAAGAATGGAAATCAGCCGCCAGTCGTGAGAAAGCCGTCAAAGGCTTGACCGAACGATGCTCCATCCACCTGTTGAAGCCAATGGTGGAAGCGTACTTCTTCGGAGAGCCGGCGGCGGCGGCGCGCGTCACAGGTGGTGGGCATCCGACGAGCGACAGCGGCACCCGAGAAAGTACCTCCGGCTCAAGGAAGGAATGCTTCGCAACGCTTGACTGGGGCCGTGTGAGGTCAGGGCCAAGTCAAGACGCTGCCCTCAGCGGAGTTGCTGGGTTCAGCCCGCGCCGTAGGTGTGCAGTCCCTCGCCGGTGAGGCCGAGATTGACGCCCATGAAGGTGAAGACCACCACCGCGAAAGCGAACACCGCAATCGCCGCCGGACGCTTCCCTGCCCAGCCGAGTGTAATGCGCGTGTGCAGATATCCCGCGTAGACGACCCAGGTAATCAATGCCCAGGTCTCCTTCGGGTCCCAGCCCCAGAAGCGGCCCCACGCTTCATTGGCCCACATACCGCCCATGACGATACCAACAGTCAGCAAGGGCCAGCCCGCAATCACGACTCGATAGGTGATGTCTTCGAGCTTGCGCGGATCGGGCAGGCCCGCGGAGATGCGGTCGCGCAGCGGGGTGGTCAGCAGGAAGCCGAGAGTCGAGCCCCAGACCAGCGCAATCAAACCCAATGCATAGTTCGAGGCCAGCGAGAGCTGGAAAGGGCCGTGCTCGCCCGGCGCGAGCTGGACGCCGGCCGGCAAGACGATATTGGCGCTGTGAACGATTCGATAAATGAGCAGCGCCAATCCAATGGTCAATGAAGCGAAGCCGATGGCAATGACCTGATAGCCGCGCTCGTGCACGCCCTGCTCGGGCTGGCCCCGGCGCTGGTGCAGCCAGCTGAGCACCGCGCCAGCGATGAAGAGCACCACGGCAGCCAGCAGGAACGGGCCGACGCCGGCGACCGGGGTAAAAAACTTCACTGCCTTGTCCGAGCCCGGCGGCACCATATGCACCGCGGTGGTCACGTCCAGCAGCTTGCCCTGGTGCAGGCGGCTCTGGATCTGGTGAATCCAGCCCGGCGCCATCTCGAAGGTCGCGGCGAAGAGCAGTCGCCCGCCGCCCACCATCGAAAGCAGCAAGGCGGCGGCAGCGGCCTGCACCCCGCCCATCACGGAGGTCGCGGTGCCGGTGCGGACCAGGTAGAGCAGGGCGCAGACGGCGCCCAGCGTGAAGAGGGAATAGCTCACGAAGAGCATGCCGACGTGGATCAGGATCCAGTAGCTTTGCAGGGCCGGAACCAGCGGCTCGATCTGCTTGTCGGTGACCAGCGTGGCCTCGCCCATTGCGACCAGCGCCAGGGCGAGCGCCAGCACGCCGACCACGCGCAGGCCCCACTTCCGCTCGATGATCAGGTAGCAGACCATCATCGCCCAGGCGACGAAGTTCAGAGCGTCGAAAAGATTGGTGTAGGGCGGGTGCGAGACCATGAACCAGAAGCGGTCGTACGAGCTGAGGACATCGCCGGTCCGCAGGCGCTCGAGGATCTCGATTTGTCCGGCAGCGACCCAGCGGGTGATCAGATACGCGGTGTGCGCGCCCACGCCCAGCACGGCGATTCCGGTAGCGAGGCGGTCGAGCTTGAGACGCTGCACGGCCAGCCGCGCGGCGTAGCTGACGAACGCCGCGGCGTACGTTCCGATCGCGACGAAGCGGAGGATGACCCCGACGTTCAACAGCTCTTCAACGGTAAATCCCATCGTCCACCTCTCAGAGATGGGCTGGGTTTTAACGCCTTTCGCTCGAGACGCCTAGCGGCGCGGCGCCGCACGCTGGCAAGCCGTACAGAAGTAGGTGGAGCGCCCGGCCGCTCCCTGGCGTTGCATCGCAATTTTCGAGCCGCAAAGGCGGCACGGCTGGCCGCTGCGTCCGTAGACCCAGAGCCGCCCGCCGTCGAGCGACTCCCGCGAGGTACGCGGGCCGCCGTGGCGGTTGCGCAGCAGCAGCCGGTGCGCCTCGGCGATGAGCAGGTCGAGCGACGCGTCGGGCAGGTCGAAAGTCAGCACGAACGGATCCTGGCGGCAGAGGAACAGCGTCTCGCACTTGATCACGTTGCCGAGGCCGGCGACAAGGCCCTGCTGCAGGAGCGCGTCGCCGATGGCGAGCTCGGGACGGGACCGCAGGCGGCGGCGCGCTTCAAACCTGTCGAAGGCATCGGTGGTGGCATCGGGGCCGAGCTGGCCGACTTCGCCACTCTCGAGTTCGCTTTGATTCAGGAGCTCGATGATCGGGACGGTCAGGTAGGGCGCCTCGCCGGTCTTCGGCCGATAAGCGGTCTCTTTTGTGGCCCCGAAGAGCACCGCCACGAAGCCGTTGTCAGCGTGCAGCTCGACGCGCGCCTGCCGCTCCGCGCGCAGCCACGGCTCGGCTTCCCGATAGATGTGCCAGGAGCCCTTCATCCGCATATGCGTGCGCAGGATCAAGCCCGCCTCGAAACGCAGCAGCAGATTCTTGCCGCGCGCGAAAACTTCCTCGATACGCTGGCCCTCCAGCTGCGCTTGTTGCGCCTTGGGCAAGACGTCGGAGCGGAAGCTGCGCACGCGCGCGCCCTCGATGGCCCGGCGCAGCTGCGTGGCTGCGCGGAAGATGGTGTCGCCTTCAGGCATCGACCTCCGCATCGAGGTCGCGGTCGAACTCCGGCTCATCGAGCCCGGCCATCTCGGCCGGATCCTGGTTCGCCGCGCTGCCGTCATTGCGCACAGGGCGTTCGCTGCCGTCCTCGCGCGCAGGGTCGCTCGGCTCCCGAGCGCTCGCCCCGTTCATGCGCAAGTCCGGACCCTGTGGCCCGCGCATCGTCCCGCGCGGCGCGCGAAACCGGAGCCCGCTCAGGTCAGTCAGACCGCGTGCCTCGGTAGGCCCGCGCCGCAGATAGCCCTTGATCCCCGCCGTGAAGCCGGCGCTCTTGAGCGCGGGAGCCAGCGTCGAGGCGTTCACGTCGCCGCCGTCGACGCGCGAGATCAGGAGCGCCTTGCGCTGCCCCGACTGCACCAGCCCCGCCAGCGCCTCGGCGAGCGCGCGCGCTGCGTGCGAGCGGCCCGGCTCCTGCGCGGGCAGGAAGGTGTGCAGGTGATGCTCGCCGCGGCCCAGCCACGCGACGAGGTCGCCGTCATGCAAGATCACCAGCGCGCCTGCCGCTCGCTGCGGTTTCCCCGTTGCGGCGGTCGCTGGATCTCCGCTGGCCGGGGACTCTGTCGCTTCTCTGGAAGGCGCGGCAAAGGCGGCCACCGGCCAAGGCAAAACAGCGCCGTACGGATTCGCCGGGTCGGTCGCCGCAAGCACCTG
The DNA here is from genome assembly GCA_025358085.1 of Deltaproteobacteria bacterium. Taxonomy (GTDB): domain Bacteria; phylum Myxococcota; class Myxococcia; order Myxococcales; family 40CM-4-68-19; genus JANYKT01. The sequence goes on from JANYKT010000160.1 coordinate 8,417, forward strand.
CGTCAGCGGCTCCTCCGGGCGCTCGCGGAACGAGCGCAGCCGCTCCTCCGCGCCCGGCAGCGCAAATTGGGTCGCGCCCAGTCCCGCCACGAAATACCCGCGCCGCGCGCGCCCCGCCTCCTCCATCGCCTTGAGCACGCTGTAGACCGCGCCGAATCCGCCCGCGATATTTTCGGAGTGGACCGCCTCGCGCGTGAGCACCCCGTAGCGCGCGAGCAGCACCTGCGCCAGCGCCGCCGCGCGCTCGGTGGGCGTTCCAGACGGCTCGGGCAAGAGCGACCAGCGCCCCTCGCTGCCGGGAGGGCCGACGCGCCGCGAGCGGAAGCTGCGACCCGGGGTCAAACTGCGTTGCGGCCGGCCGCTCTCGACTTGCGCCCCGCGCAGGTAGCTGCGCAGCGGCGCGAGCGTGTCGTTGGTGATCTGTCCCGCCCAGACCAGTTGCCAGACCACTTCCAGCAAGTCGGCAGGGAAGGCGCCGGTGGCCGACTGGAGATCGGCAAAGAAGGAGGCGCCGCGCTTCTGCAGCAGCGCGCGCAGGTCGTCGGCCAGCGCTGACTTCACCTCGCGCTTCACCGGTGCGAGCAACTGATAATGGTCGGTCAGATAGAGCGCGACGCGGCCGTCGCGGCTGCCGATGGGCGTAACCCCCGTCCAGACCAGTTCGCCGGCGGAGAAGAGCACGTCGAGGTCGGCGCTCTTCAGTCCTTCGATGCGGGCGCCGAGGATCTCGCGCTCGATCACGCTCGCGGGCAGCGGCGCGCCCTGCACCTGCTCGACGGCGGCGAGCAGCGGGTCGAGCCCGCGCCGGGGCCGGGTGATTCCCTGCCACTCGACGGCGAAGCGGCCCAGCGCGGCCGGCTCGACCGGCTCGACTTCTTTTCGCAGCCGTGCCAGCGAGCGCCGCTTGAGAGACTTGAGCACCTCGGAATCGACCCACTCGCGCCCGCGGCCTCCCGGCAGGAACTCGCCTTCGAGGACGCGGTCGGCGTCGGCCAGCCGCGAGAGCGCGACGTGCACGAGGGCCGGCCCCACGCCCCAGCGCACCGCGAGGTCTTCGGCGCGGAACGGCCCGTGCGTGCGAGCCCAGCGACTGACCAGATCCCCGAGCGGATCTTTCACCGGCTCGAGCAGTTCGCGCGGCAGCCCCTGCGGCGGCGGGATGCCGAGCGCGTCGCGGTAGCGGCCCCCGTCCTCGGTGGCGATCATCCGCTGTTCGCCGGAGAGGGAGATGGAATAGACCCGCCGCTGGTTCGATAATTCCGCCAACAGTGGCGCTGGGTCGACTTCACATCTTTCGGTAATTTCGGCTAACGAAAGATCGCCCAGTGAGAGCAGCAGATCGTGGATGCCGTCGGCGTGGCGCGCCTTGCGCTCGAGCCGCTGCGCGAAGCGCTCGTGCTGATCAATGGCGTCGCGGTCGAGCAGCTCGCGCAGCTCGGCTTCCCCCAGCAGCTCGCGCAGCTGCGCCTGATCGACGCTGAGCGCCTGCGCGCGCCGCTCGGCCAGCGGCGCGTCGCCGTTGTAGATGAAGTTCGCGACGTAGGAGAACAGCAGCGACGAGGCAAAGGGCGACGGCACGCGCGTGTCGACGGTGACGATGCGGATGCGGCGGTCCTGCACCTGCCGCAGCAGCTCTTGCAGACCGGGCAGGTCGAAGACATCGCGCAGGCACTCTCGGTAGGTCTCGAGAAGCAGCGGAAAGCTGCCATAGCGTTTGGCGACCTGCAGCAGGTCCTGCGCGCGTTTGCGCTGCGCCCAGAGCGGGCTGCGCTTGCCCGGATAGCGGCGCGGCAACAGCAGCGCACGGCCGGCATTCTCGCGAAAGCGCGCGGCAAAGAGAGACGTCCCGCCCAGCGCCTGCGTGACCAGATCTTCCACTTCATCGGCAGGAGGAAAGAACAGCTCCGGCTCGGGTGGCGCGTCGGACTCGGGGAGGCGGAAGACCATGCCGTCGTCGGTCCACATGCTCTCCACGTCGACCCCGCGATCCTCCTCGAGCCGCTTGACCACCGCGGTGCTCCAGGGCGCGTGCACGCGGGAGCCGAAGGGCGTCAGGACGCAGACCCGGTAATCGCCGACTTCATCGATATAACGCTCAACAATGATGGTCTGGTCCGAGGGGACTTCGCCGGTGACGTCGGCCTGGTCTTTCAGGTACTGGAGCAGGTTGCGGGCGGCGCGCTCGTCGAGGCCGTGCTGGTCGCGCAGGCGCACCATCGCCTTCTCGCGGGAGCGAGGCCCAAGCTGGGCGGCCAGCTCGCGCGACATCTGCCCGACCTGCCGGCCGAACTCCAGTGGCCGCCCCGGACGGTCGCCGTGCCAGAACGGCATCTTGCCGGGCTCGCCGGGCGCGGGCGTCACCAGGACCTTGTCCTGCGTGATCTCTTCCACCCGCCACGACGACGCGCCCAGCACGAACACCTCGCCGATGCGGGTCTCGAAAACCATCTCCTCGTCCAGCTCGCCGACTCGCCTGGATGTCTTTCCGTCTCCACCCGCGAGAAAGACACCATAGAGCCCGCGGTCCGGAATGGTCCCGGCGTTGGCGATGGCGATGCGGCCCGCACCCTGGCGCGCCCGCAGCGTGCCGGCGATGCGGTCCCAGGTGAGCCGCGGCCGCAGCTCGGCGAACTCGTCCGATGGATAGCGGCCCGAGAGCATGTCGAGCACGCCTTCAAATGAGCTGCGAGGCAGGTCGGCGAAGGGCGCCGCGCCGCGGACCAGGTCAAACAGCTCGTCGACCTTGAGCAGCTCATTGCTTGCGATCGCAACGATTTGTTGGGCGAGCACATCGAGCGGATTGCGCGGATAGAAGGTCTCTTCGACCATCCCCATGGACATGCCGCGGGTGGCGGCCGCACTGGAGAGGAGGTCTCCGCGGTGCTTGGGAAAGATGACGCCGCTCGAGAGCCCGCCCACCTGGTGGCTGGCGCGGCCGATGCGCTGCAGGCCCGACGCGATCGACGGCGGCGCTTCGATCTGAACCACCAGATCGACGGCGCCCATGTCGATGCCTAACTCCAGCGAGGACGTCGCGACAATGGCTGGCAGCTCGCCTTTCTTCAGGCGGTCTTCCATCTCCTGCCGCTTGTCGCGCGCGACCGAGCCGTGGTGCGCGAGCGCCACCTCGACGCCGGCCAGCTCATTCAACGCGCCTGCGAGCCGTTCAGCGAGCCGCCGCGAATTGACGAAGATCATCGTCGAGCGGTGCGTCTTGATCAGCTCCAGCAGCCGCGGATGAATGGAAGGCCAGATGCTCTTCCGCTTCGGCCCGCCCGCCGCGGGACCACTCGGCAGCTCCTCGATTTCGCCCAGCTTGGCCAGATCCTCGACCGGCACTTCGACGCGGACGTCGAGCTGCTTCTTCGCGCCTGCATCGATGATCTGCACGGGCCGCTGCTTCCACTTCTTCTTGCCGGTTCCGCTCAGCGTTCCGCCACCAAGCAGGCGCGCCACCTCGTCGAGTGGCCGTTGAGTTGCCGACAGTCCGATACGCTGCAGCGGCTTGTCTTTGTGTCGCAATGTTTCAAGACGCTCGAGCGACAGGAATAAATGTGCGCCGCGCTTTGTTGGCACCATCGAGTGAATCTCGTCCACGATCACGGTCTCGACGGCTCGCAACGTTTCCCGCGCTTGCGACGTTAGCAGGAGAAAGAGGGACTCAGGCGTGGTGATGAGAATGTCGGGCGGCGCGCGCAGCATCCGGGATCTCTCGCTGGCGGGCGTGTCGCCGCTGCGGATCCCCACGGTCGGCAGGTGCAACGCCTCGCCTCCGGCGGAGATGCCCGCGAGCGGCGCACGCAGGTTCCGCTCGACGTCCACGGCCAGTGCTTTGAGCGGCGAAACGTACAAAACGCGGAGTCGCTCCTTTTTATCGGGCGGCGGCGTGAACATCAGACGGTCAATCGCCGTCAAGAAGGCTGCGAGTGTTTTCCCGGAGCCAGTCGGTGCCAGCAGCAGAGTTGAAATGCCGCCAATGATCGATGGCCAACCAAGCGTCTGTGCCTTCGTAGGGGAGGCAAACGAGGACTCGAACCAGCGCCGTACGGGCGGGTGGAAGCCATCGAGAGGTGAGGTTACGGTTTGCACCTTTTCAGTCTTGGACGCATCCCACGCACCCGGAGTAGCTAAGTTACCGGGAGCGGTGCAAAGACTGTGCGTCATAACGACACGTTCGGAAACACGCAACAACTTGAACCGTTCTGCATCGAAGTTCGTATTCAACTTTGCATCCGTTCAGGCAGTGGGCGAGTAGCACTCCAGGGCAGTCAGATCGAAAGATTCTGCACGGCGTTCTGAGCAAAAGTGATTGGAGGCAGCACCGTATGCGCGACCGCAGCGAGTTCGACGACCTTTCGCCACTTATCAAACTTATTCGAGCCCACCCGCCTTTCGATCGTGAGACCGAGTTGGTGGTGACCCGCAAGGCGCGCAAGGGAAACAAGCGCGCCCAGGAGCAACTGGTTGTTCACAACCTGAGCCTGGTCATCTCTGTGGCGCGCAAGTTCATGGGCCGCGGCGTGCGCCTGGAAGACCTGGTGCAAGAAGGCAACTATGGCCTGCTCAAGGCCATCGAGCACTTCGACCCGGAAAAGGGCAACCGCTTCTCGACCTACGCGGTCTGGTGGATCCGCGCGTACGTCACCCGGTCGCTCAAGGACGGCCCGTCGGCGGTTCGCCGGACCATGCCGCACGGCGGTCTTCCTCCGCGGGACATTTCCCTCGAAGAGACGCTCGGCGGCGGCGAAGACGGCGACGCGACGCACCTCGATCGTCTGGCCGACGAGGGGCCTACTCCGGATGCGCAGATCATCCGCGCCGAGGAGCAGCAGAACGTCCGCGACGCGCTCGGCAAGGTGCGCAAGCGGATGGGCGAGCTCGCCTGGGACATCCTCAGCGACCGGCTCACGCAGGACGACCCGCGCACGCTCGAGGACCTGGGCAAGCAGTGGGGCCTCTC
>JANYKT010000175.1 GCA_025358085.1 Deltaproteobacteria bacterium
GCATCACGACCGGCGCGGCGTAGGCGAACAGGAATGCCAGGACCAGCCCCGGCACCACCAGAAAGAAGAGGCCGACCGTCACCGCGATGCCGGTCACTTCCCCGCGAGGGAAGGTGCCGAACGGCTCGCAGGTGTCCCCCAGCCCCGCGACCCCAGTCCCAGCTGGATATCGAAGGCGGCAAGACCGCAGAGCAGCGCGACCGGAATGAGCATCGCCCAGTGGCCGATGACGAGATACAGCGCGGGTCCGCCCGTCGCTCCAGCGAGGAAACAACCGAACACCCTCAGGTGGAGTCTCAGGTGCCTCGCTTCCACGTCGCGGCTGACGTCGCCGATCAGGCGCAGCCGCGTGCGGATGGGGCGGTCGGAGGAGGCGTCCCGCCAGCGGTCGAACGCCTTCACCGCTTCGATGCCGATGTCGGTGACGACACCGGTCAGGTGGGTGGTGCGGATGCGCGCGCCCGAGAGCTTGGTCACCAGCGCATTCTGGACGCCCATGCCGATGCAGATGAGCGAGGTCATCGTGAAGCTGTTGATATGGACGCCCCGCTGGCTGCCCGCGCCGACGCTGGCACTGGCGAACAAGAAGAGGATGGCGGCTTCGAGGAGCAGGGGCCGCCAGTAGGCTGGCTCCGCGCGCCGGCGGGAGTACAGGACCAGCGCGGTCGCCATCATCGCGCCGAACATGAAGCAGCCAAGAAAGACGAAGGAACGCGTGGCCAGCCAAAAGTGGCGCTGTGCCAATTCGTCTCCGGCGCGCGAGACGACTCCCGTCATGTGCGAGGTATAGGTGCCCACCGCGAAGAACCCGCTGGCGTTGACCGCCCCGGCGATGGCGGGGAGCAGGGTGGCGAGGACGTTCCTCTCGAACTGCACCTTCTGGATGAGAAACCTTTGCACCAAGGACGTTCACCTCGCCCGTTCCGGGCGCATGGAGAGGGCTGCTGGAGGGAGTGGAAGAAGCGTCAGCCAGACCGCTTCAGGCCGAGGACGATCTCCACCGAGCGGAACAGCGCGTCGGGGAGAAGGGGGCAGCGCAGGACGCCGATCCCCAGCGTGGCCCAGGACTCGGGATCACCGGAGTGTCGATTGCGGATGGCGAGCAAGGGAATGCCGGGGCGGGTCCGCCTGACGGCCGCGACCAGCCGTTCCACCGCCGCAGAAGCCGCTTCGGGACAGGCGATGACGAGCGAGATGGAAGATCGGCGCAGGGCGGCCTCGGCATTGTCGACGGTGGAGACCCGGACCAGATCGAAGCCTTTGCCCGCGAGGCCGGCCAGCAGGCCGTCGGACTCCGAGACTCCAGGGCCGAAGACGAGGAGAACCTTCCTGGGGTGTCGGGAGCGGACTTCCACAAGCCAGGAGGCAAAGCATTTTCCGGGCCATGGCCGCGCGCGACGGGGGCACAGATCAGGCGCCGGGCTTCATGCCGAATCGGCATCCGCCCCGCGGCCGAAGATGCCGTATTCGCGCAGCTTGGTGTAGAGGGTGCGAAGCCCGATCCCGAGTGCCCGGGCGGTCGCGGCCCGGTTCGGGTAGTGGCGAAGGTTGGCGAGGATGATCCGCCGCTCGGCCTCGCCCAGCGACACCCCCAACTCGACCTGCAGGCCGCCGCCGCCGGCCGGCCGGGCCGCCGCCACGAGGGGATGGCGCGCGCTTCGCACCGCCAGGTCCGCGAAGCTGTCGGCGCCGATGGTGTCTCCGGAGGCCAGGACCGAGGCGCTCTCGATGGCGTTCTTGATCTGGCGCACGTTGCCGGGCCAGTCGTACTCCATGAGGATCTTGAGGACCTGCGGTGCGATGCCCTGGATCTTTCCGCCGCTGCGGCGGTTGAAGTCGGAGATGAAGGCGTCGATCAGCGAAGGGATGTCCTCCTTGTGCTCGCGCAGCGGCGGCACGACGATGGTGACCACCTTGAGGCGATAGTAGAGATCCTCGCGGAACTGGCCGCTGCCGATCGCCTCCTCGAGATTGCGGTGGGTGGCCGCGATCACGCTGAGGTCGACCTTCACCTTCCCGGTGCCTCCCACCCGCCGGAACTCGTTGCGCTCCAGCACCCGGAGCAGCTTGGCCTGGGTCGAGACGTCCATCTCGCCGATCTCGTCGAGGAAAAGGGTCCCGCCATCGGCGAGCTCGAAGAGCCCCTTCTTGCGCTCGTTCGCGCCGGTGAACGCGCCCCGCTCGTGCCCGAAGAGCTCGTTCTCGAGGATGTCGTGGCCGAGCGTCGCGCAATTGACGGGAACGAAGAGGCTCGATCGGCGCGGGCCGCGCGCGTGGAGGGCGCGGGCGATGAGCTCCTTGCCGGTGCCGCTCTCGCCCAGCAGCAGCACGTTGGTCTTGTAGCGGGAGATCTTGTCGATGGTGGCGAACATCTTTCGCATCGAGGGCGACGTGCCCACCAGCCCCATGAAGTCGACGCCCGATCCCGCTCCGACGGGCGGCGGGAGGGCCTTGCGGTCGAGCACGCGGCGCAGGCGCGCGAGAAGGGTCTGCGGCTCGAGTGCGCCGACCAGGTAGTCGGCCGCGCCCAGCTGCATGGCGTCGACGGCCTCCTGGATGCTTCCGCTGGTCCCGACGATGATGGCCGGCACTTCCGGCTGCTGGTGCGCGGCGCGGGCGATGATGCTGGCGAGCGCGACGTTTCCCAGCCTTTGCGAGACGAAGACGGCAGCGAGCGGCTCGCGCTCGAGCGCCGCCAGGGCTTCGGCCTCTGTACGGACCCGCCGCGCGAGAAATCCGACGCTCGTCAATGCCTCGGCGACGGCCGTCGAAGCAGCGTTGTCGGCGGCGATCAAGCAGCTGCGGCCCGCTCCCCAGCTCCTGCCCTTCAGCATGCGCGCTCCCTTTCTCCCTTGCTACTGCCGATTCGGCAGTGCAGGCAAGTTCGCGGCGAATCGTTCCTCCTGCCGGCGCGGACAGGCCGGGTGCTACGAGGAGCAGCGGAAGTGGAACTGGACGCGAACGGACCCGACCGCACCCTGGGCGGCCCCGGCGCCGCCGATCGGGCTCGGGGCTGAGCGGGCGCTGGCGAGTGCCGAATCGGCCAGTCATGCCAAATCGGCACGCTCCAATCCCTCCTGATTGCCGGGGGCGCCCGATCTCCGGGAGGAACGTCCGCGGCGCGCCTTTTGGCTCGCGTCGTGCTTCTGATGCCCTTGCGGTTGGTTTGCGCACCGCAAGGAATGGCGATGGACCTCAAGATTCTGGAAGCCGCGAGACTGCTCGACGTCGACAGCGACGAGGTGGCGCGCTGGATCCGCGACAAGGGACTGCGCGCGCACCGGTTCCAGGAGCAGTTCCGCATCAACAGCGTCGAATTGCAGGAGTGGGCGCTCGAGCACGGCATCCGGGTGCCGCCCGAGCTGATGGCAGTGAACCGGACGGCGAGCGGGCCGCGATCGGATCTCGCTGCCGCGCTCGCCCTCGGTGGGATGCACCTGGGCGTGCCGGGAACGACGCGCGACGAGGTGCTCGCCTCCGTCTCGCGGCTGCCAGGGATCCCGGCACCGATCGACCGCGACGCCCTGCTGCAGATGCTGCTCGCGCGCGAGATGCTCGCCTCGACGGGAGTCGGCCGGGGCATCGCCATTCCTCACCCGCGCAGCCCCCTGGTGCTCGACGTCGACGTGCCGCCGACGCTCCTGCTCTGCTTCCCGCGGCAGCCGGTCGACTTCAACTCCATCGACGGCCGGCCGGTGTGGGCCCTTTTCCTGCTCCTCAGCCCGACCGTGCAGGACCACCTGCGCATGCTCTCCCAGCTCTCCTACGCGCTGCACGACGCGCCCTTGCAGGCGATGCTCGAGCGGCGCGCGGACCTCCCCGCCATCCTCGCGCGGCTGCGCGAGCTCTCGACCACCAGCGGAACGCGCTGAGATGAACGTTCTCCTTGCCGCGCTGGCCGGTCTTGCGTGCGCGACGGCTTTGCCCTTGCTCCTCTCGCGCTGGGATCGGCTGGCGACGTTCGTGGGCGTGGTCTTTGGCACGGTCTCCTGTGCGGTCGGGCTGGCCGGTTCCCTGAAGGCCCTGCTCAGCTCCTCGCGCGCTTCCTGGAAAGGCCCATGGGGCCTTCCCATCGGCGAGCTGCGCCTCGGCATCGATCCGCTGTCCGCGCTGTTCCTCTGCTGCCTTTTTGGCGCCGGAATGGCTGCCTGCGTTTATGGAGGCACCTATCTGCGGGGCTGGCCTGGAAAGAAGCGGGTGGCCCTGGGCGCCGCTGGGCTGAATGTGTTGGTCGCCTGCGTGGCCATCGTCTTCCTCGCCCGCGACGGGATCGTCTTCCTTCTCGCCTGGGAAGGGATGGCGCTCACCTCGTTTCTGCTCATCGGATTCGAGCACGAACGCGCCGAAGTGCGCGACGGCGCGCTCTGGTACCTCGTCTTCAATCACTTCGGCGTCGCCTGCCTGTTCGGGCTCTTCGCCCTCCTCGGACGTGAGCTGGGCAGCTACGCCCTGCCGGGAACTTCGATCGTCGTCGGCGGAACCACCGGGGCCGCGTTGCTCGGACTCGGTCTTCTGGGATTCGGGACCAAGGCCGGCCTCGCCCCGCTCCACGTCTGGTTGCCGGCCGCCCATCCGGTCGCGCCCAGCCACGTCTCCGCGATGCTGTCCGGAGTGTTGCTGAAGACAGGGGTCTACGGCCTCTTCCGCCTGCTGCTGATGGGAAGTCCGCCGGCAGCCTTCGCCTGGGTGCTGATCGCCCTCGGCGGGCTCTCCGCCGTCCTCGGCGCCATCAACCTGGTCGCGACCACCGACCTCAAGCGCTCGCTGGCCTACTCCAGCATCGAGAACGTCGGCATCATCGTCCTGGCGATGGGGTTGGGCGCGCTCGGCCTCGCCCAGGGCTCGCCGCTCCTGGCGGCGCTGGGCTTTGCCGGCGCCTTGCTTCATGTCATCAGCCACACGGTCTTCAAGTCCCTGCTCTTCACCGCCGCCGGTTCGGTGGTCCACGCGACCCACACCCGCCGCCTCGACTCCATGGGCGGACTCGCCCGCCGCATGCCGGCGACCGCCTCGGTGTTCCTGATCGGCGCCGGCGCCGCCGCCGCCCTTCCGGGCCTCGCCGGTTTCGCCAGCGAGTTCTTTGTCTATCGCTCGCTGCTCGAGGCGCTGCAGCGCCTCCAGCCGGCGGGGCAGGTCATGGCGGCAGCCGGGCTGGCTGCGCTGGCTTTCACGGGAGGACTGGTCGCTGCGGGGATGGCGCGCGCCTTTGGCGTCGCGTTCAGCGGGACGCCGCGGACGGAGGCCGCCGCCGAGGCCCGCGAGCAGCCCGCCGGCATGGTGGTGCCGATGGCGGTGCTCGCCGCTTTCTGCATCGTGCTCGGCCTCGTGCCCAAGGCGGCGCTCGCCCTGGTGTCTCCGGTCATTGCCCAGGCCGGGCTCGACCCGAAGCTGTTGTCGCCGGCGATCTCGCAGGCGACGCTGGCGGGCGAGCTCGGGTTCGTCCTGCTCGCGCTCTGCGCGGGCCTCGCGGCGCTTCGCGGCCGGCTTCTCGGCAGGGCCCTGATCGCGACCGGGTCGACCTGGGGATGCGGTTACGTCGCGCCCACGCCGAGGATGCAACACACCGCCGCGTCGTTCGCCGATCCCGTCGTCCGCGTCGTCGGGAGCCTGCTGGACACGCGGCAGCTCGGCGCGGTCCCGCGTCTCGCCTTTCCTCCGCGGCTCGACTATGGATTCACCGCCACCGATCGGGTGGAGACGTCCGGATTCCGCGGGGCCCTGGCCTTCTGCGCGAGGCAACTCGCCGTCCTCCGCGCGCTGCACCGGTCGAGCCTTCAGCAATATCTGGTCTACATCTTCGTGGCCCTGCTCGTGCTCTTGTCCTATGCGGCGCGGCTGGTGCGGCCGTGACGCAACTCCTCGCGGCAATGGCGGTCCTGGGGATCTCGGCGATCGCGGCGGCGATGCTGGTCCACCGTCGCGCGGCGGCCCTGGGCGCGTCTACAGCGGGCTGTCTGGTCGCGGCGGCGATCGGACTTCCTGCCGCCATCGGCGTGCTGGCCCGAGAGTCCACCGCGACCCTGGCCTGGACGACGCCCCTGGGTTCGGAAGCGGCGCTCACGCTCGATCCGCTCGCGGCCTGGTTCCTCCTGCCCATCCTCTTCGTCTCCGCGGTCTGCTCCGTCTACGGGCGCCGGTATTTCCTCGCCGGCCAACGTCCGCTCGGCTTTCTTGCCGCCGGCTTCAACCTGCTCGTTCTCGCCATCTTGGCCGTGGTGCTCGCTGCCGACGCCATCACCTTCCTGATGGCCTGGGAGATCATGAGGGTGGCCGCGTTCCTGGTGGTGACATACGAACACGACCGCGCCGAGGTTCGATCCGCGGGCCTGCTCTACCTCGTGCTGACGCACGCCGGGACCACCTGCCTGCTCGCCTTCTTCGCCCTGCTCTGGAGGGGCGCGGGCTCGGCGCGGTTTGCCGCCATGGCGCTGCATTCGGCGTTGCCCGGCGGGTCGACCGTGGCGCTCTTTGCGCTGGCAGCGATCGGCTTCGGCTGCAAGGCGGGCGCCTGGCCGTTGCATTTCTGGTTGCCGGCGGCCCATCCCGTCGCGCCGTCGCACGTCTCGGCCTTGATGTCCCGGGATCGATCATCCTCATGGGCGCGGGCGTCGGTCTCGTGGCGCTCTCGACGGGGCATCCGGCGGTGGCCGCCCTCGGGTTTGCCGGAGCGCTCTTGCACGTCACCAACCACGCCCTCTTCAAGTCGCTCCTCTTCCTCGCCGCCGGCGCCGTCGGCAAGGCGAGCGGCACGCTGCAGATCGATCGGCTGGGCGGTCTCGCGCGCCGGATGCCGCGGACGGCGCTCTGCTTCACCGTCGGTGCGGCGGCCATCAGCGGACTGCCCCCCTTGAACGGGTTCGTCAGCGAGTTCCTCGTCTACCTGGCGCTGCTGGGCGCCATCGTCAGCCTGCCCGTCGTTCCACAGTCGGCGGCCGTGCTCGCCTTTGCCGTGCTGGCCTGCGTGGGCGGTCTCGCCTCGGCCTGCTTCGCGAAGGCGACGGGGGCGATATTCCTCGGGGCCCGCCGCAGCCCCGAGGAGGCGGTGCCGCAGGAGGTCCCGGCTGAGATGCAGCTCTCGATGGGGGTCCTCGCGGCGGCGTGCCTGGGGATCGGGCTGGCCGGCTCGACGCTGATCGCCGGGCTCGATCCTGTGGTCCGCCAGTTCTCCGCCGTGTCGCTGCGGGAGACCGCGGCCCTGGGCGGCCTGACGCTGGTGGGGGCGCTCAGCGCGGCCTTGGTGGGCGCCGCCTTCGCCGCCTGGCTGTCGGTGCGGTGGCTGCTGCGGAGACGAACGGTGAAGACCGGGCCCACCTGGGTCTGCGGATATCCGGCCGTCCAGCCGTCGATGCAGACCACGGCCAGCTCGTTCGCGCAGCCGCTCATCCTCGTCTTCAAGAACATCCTGCTGCCGGTGCGCCACCAGTCCGGATCGAGCGCGGCTTTTCCTGCCGCCCTCGCCGTCGAGGAGCACTGCCCCGATCCGATCGAACGCTTCCTGCTCGGACCAGGCGTCACCGGCGGGGCCGTCGCCTTTTCCGTTGCCCGGCAGGCGCAGCCGAAGCGTGTGCAGTCGTACGTGCTGGCCATCTTCATCACGCTGGTCGGGCTGCTCTGGTGGAGGCTCGGATGAGGGCCGCCCTTCACCTGCTCCTCTTCCTTGTCTTCCCGCCCCTGCTGATGGGGGTCATCAATCGCGTCAAGGCCGCCTTTGCCGGCCGGCGCGGCCCGCCCGTGCTGCAGCTCTACTTCGATCTCTGGAAGCTTTTGCGCAAGGGCGCCGTCTACAGCACCACCACCACCTGGATCTTCCGGGCCGGCCCGGTCGTCAGTCTCGCGGCCACGCTCGTCGCCGGGCTGCTCATGCCACTCGGCGGCGGGCTCCCCGCGCCCTTTGCGTTCCCCGGCGACGTGATCCTCTTCGCCTACCTTCTCGCCACCGCCCGCTTCGCGACGGTGCTCGCCGCGCTCGACACCGGATCTTCCTTCGAGGGGATGGGAGCGAGCCGCGAGGTGACCTTCTCGGCCCTGGCCGAGCCCGCGCTCTTCCTCTCCATCGCCGCGCTCGCGCTCGCCCGGCAGAGCATCTCGTGGACGTCCATCCTCTCCGGCCAGATGGCGGCGTGGCATCTCTTCGGTCCGGCGATGGCGATGCTGATCGGCGCGCTGGTGCTGGTCGCCCTGGCCGAGAACAGCCGGATCCCCTTCGACGACCCGACCACCCATCTCGAGCTCACCATGGTGCACGAGGTGATGATCCTCGATCACTCGGGCCCGGACCTGGCGATGATTCTCTACGGCGCCTCCCTCAAGCTGTTCCTGCTCGGCGCCATCGTGGTGCGGCTGGCCTTTCCCTTCGAAGCCAGCGTCCCCGGCCACGTGGCGCTCTTCGTCGCTGGCCTGCTGGTCTACGCGGTGGTGATGGGCGTCATCGAGTCGACCTTCGCGCGGCTGCGCATGGACCGCATTCCGCAGATCCTCATCGCCGCCAGCGTCTTCGCCGCGCTGGCCGTCGCCGTCATCCTCGTCCGGGTGAATGCATGAACGTCTCGCTCGATCTGGCCCTGGTCCTGGTCCTGGTTCTCTGCGTGGCCTCGGTGGGCACCAGCCGGATCGGAGCCGCCATCCGCTATTTTTCTTTCCAGGCTGCCGCGGTGGCGATGGTCCCGCTCCTGATCGAGACCAGGTCGGGAGAGATCTCGGTGCACGCCTGGGTCCTCTTCGCCATGACCATCGTCCTCAAGGTCGTCGGCGTTCCCTACCTGCTCAACCGGTCGGTGCGGGAAGCCGCGGTGCGAACCGAAGTCGAGCCGCTGATCGGATTCGGCCTGTCGCTCGCGATCGGCGGCGCGCTGGTGGCGCTCTCGTTCGCCCTCGCCCGGCAGCTGCCGCTGTTGCAGAAGCCGCCCTCCGATCTGCTCATCCCGGTCGCCTTCAGCCTGCTGATGATCGGCCTGCTCCTGATCGTAAGCCGGTCCAAGGCGGTGACCCAGGTGGTCGGGTATCTCATCATGGAGAACGGGATCTTCCTCTTCGGGCTGCTGCTGCTCGAGACCTTTCCCTGGCTGATCGAGATGGGCGTGCTCCTCGACCTCTTCGTCGCCGTGTTCGTCATGGGCATCGTCATCTTCCAGATCAACCGCGAGTTCGACCACATCGACTCGCACCAGCTCGATTCGCTGAAGGACTGACCCCATGCTGGCGACGCTGCTCCTGCTTCCGATCATTGCCGCGGCCGTCTCGCTGCCGCTCGGCTCCGATCGGGCGCGCGTCCTCCTCTTTCGCCTCGTCGCCCTGGCGCACCTGGCCCTCGTCGGCGGGATCTGGTGGAGACCACCTTTGCCGCTCTTCGGCGGCTACCTCGCGCTCGATGCTCCCGGACTCCTCGTGCTCAGCCTGGGCAGCGTTCTCTTCGCTGGCGTCGCCGTGTACCTGGGCGGCTATCTCGACCGCGCCGAGCAGCGCCCACTGCGGATCTTCGTCGCCAGCCTGCTCTTGCTCGAGGGGGCCATCAGCCTGGTGACGGCTTGCCAGCACCTCGGACTCTTCTGGGTCGCCATCGAGATCTCCACCCTCTCCAGCGCGCCGCTCCTCTACTTCCACCACAGTGGCCGCGCGCTCGAGGCCACCTGGAAATATCTGATCGTCAGCTCGGTCGGCATCGCCCTCGCCTTGCTCGGGACGGTGTTTCTCGCCGTCGCCGCCACCGACGGCTCCGGGGAGACGACGCTGTGGATCCGGGACTTGATGGCCGGGCGCGCCCTCTCCAAGCCCTGGTTGCATGCCTCGTTCGTCCTGCTGCTGATCGGATACGGCACCAAGATGGGGCTCGCGCCCATGCACGCCTGGAAGCCTGACGTCTACGGCGAGGCCCCCCCGCCGGTCGCGGCGCTGCTGGCGGGCGCGCTGACCAGCTGCGCGTTTCTCGCCGTGATGCGCATCACCGGCATCTGCGCCCGCGCCGGTGAAGCTCCCTTCGCCAGCTCGCTCCTGGTCTTGCTCGGGCTCGTCTCGATGGGGGTCGCGGCCGTCCTCATCGTCGGCCAGACCGACTATCGGCGGCTGCTCGCTTACTCCAGCGTCGAGCAGATGGGCATCCTGGTTTTCGGGCTCGGATTCGGCATCGCGGGAGGGCAGGGCGCCTTCCTCCACGTCCTCAACAATGCGCTCAACAAGGGGATCATGTTCCTCACCGCCGGGAACGTCCTGCAGCTCTGCGGCACCAGCGCGATGGCGAGCACCACCGGCCTCTTGCGCCGGGCGCCCGTGACTGGCGTGCTGCTGCTGGTGGGCCTCTTCGCCGGCGTCGGGCTGCCACCCTTCGGCCTCTTCATCTCGGAGTTCACCATCCTGCGCGCGGCGCTCGCTGGCGGCGCCTCGGCCTGGCCGGCGGTGCTGTACCTCTTCTTCCTCGCCGTCATCTTCCTCGGGATGTGCGCCGCCGTTCTCCCCCTGGCGCAAGGGGAGGCGCGGGCCGGGGAGCTGCCTTTGCGCGAGCCATTGTCGACGACGATTCCGCCGGCGATCTTCGCGATGGCTGCGCTGGTGCTCGGGGTTTACGTGCCTCCGCCGCTGGCGCGGATGATCGACGCCGCGGCCCGGCAGCTGGGAGTCGCCGGATGAGCGCGGGCATCCCCAAGGCAGCCGCGGAGTGCGCGTTCCCCAACGGCGGCGCGGTGTCCCTCGAGTCGGTTCCGGCGCTGCCTCTCTCCGCGCTGACCGCGGCGGCGACCGAGGCCCGCGATCGCCAGAAGGGGCTCATCGCGCTGCTCCCGCTCGTCGAGGGCGCCGCGAGCCGCCTGCTGCTCCTCCTCTCCGATCCGTCGAACGGGCACCTTTCCGCCTCGTCCTTCAGGCTGGAGGGAGCGAAGGAGTGGCCTTCGATCACCCCGTTCTGGTCCGCCGCGCACCTGTTCGAGCGCGAGATCTTCGAGCGCACGGGGTGGAAGCCGATCGGCCACCCCTGGCTGAAAGCGGTCCGCCGCCATCGCGAGCTGGAAGCGGATGGCGACGCGCCGGCGCATCCATTCCTGCGCGCCGAAGGAGAAGGAGTTCACGAGGTCGCGGTTGGCCCCATCCACGCCGGCATCATCGAGCCGGGCCACTTCCGCCTGCAATGCTTCGGCGAGGAAGTCCTGCACCTCGAGATCCAGCTCGGGTACCAGCACCGCGCCGCCGAGCATCTCCTCGAGACGGGGACTCCGGCGCGGCGGCTCGCGGTGGCGGAGTCGATCGCCGGCGACTCTGCCGTCGGGCACGTCCTGGCCTACTGCACGGCGCTCGAAGGACTCGCCGGAACCAAGGTTCCCCTTCGCGCGCAAGCGATTCGCGGGGTGGCCCTCGAGCTGGAACGAATCGCAAACCACGTGGGCGACCTCGGAGCGCTGTGCAACGACGTGGGCTTCCTCCCCGGCGCCGCCTACTTCGGGCGGATGCGCGGCAATTTCCTCAACCTGCTCCTGGAGATTTCCGGGAGCCGATTCGGCAGGAGCCTGATCGTCCCCGGCGGCGTGCGCTTCGACATCCCTCCCGACCTGCAGGCGCGCCTGCTCGGGACCCTCGACAGGGACGAGCCGCAGCTGGAGGACATGGCCAAGCTGGTCTTCTCGACCCCTTCGGTCCTGTCCCGCTTCGAAGGAACGGGAACCATCAAGAGCGCGGCAGCGGTCGAATTCGGATTCGTCGGCCCCACCGCGCGGGCCTGCGGCGTGCCGCGCGACGTTCGCAGCGACCATCCCAGCGGCGTGTTCCAGTTCAGCCACATTCCGGTCGCGGTCGCGGAAGGCGGCGACGTGATGGCCCGCGCGACGGTCCGGTGGCTGGAGGTGCTCCGGTCGCTGCGGTTTGTTCGCGAGCAGCTGGAGAGCCTGCCGGCCGGCGCCTTGCGAAGGGAGCCGGGAGCCCCGCGCCGCTCAGCGCTGACCGTGGCATTGGTCGAGGGATGGCGGGGCGCCATCGCCCACGTGGTGATCACCGACGAGCAGGGCGCGGTGGCTCGTCATAAAGTCATCGACCCTTCCTTCCACAACTGGTTCGCGGTCACCCTTGCCGTCCGCCGGGCGCAGGTCTCGGACTTCCCGCTCTGCAACAAGAGCTTCAACCTTTCCTACGCCGGACACGATCTCTGAACGAGGTGACCTGGTGCTGCAGCTCTTCAAGACGAGATTCGAGCAAGGCAAAGCGACCGTCGCTTTCCCCTTTGTCGAAAAGCTGGCGGAGCGGTTTCGCGGACTCCCGCGGCTCTTGCCGAACCTGTGCAAGGACGGATGCCGGGCCTGCGCCGACGCCTGTCCGACCGAGGCGATCCGACTCGCCCCCCTGCGGCTCGATCTCGGCGCCTGCCTGTTCTGCGGCCTCTGCGAGGAGGCCTGCCCCGAAGGAGCGATCAGGTTCGGCGAAGAATACGAGACGTCCTTCCGGACGCGCGAAGCGATGGTGCTGGACGGCGCCGAAGCGCGCCTCGCCACCGCGCTCGACGCCCGCATGCGCTCGCTCTTCGGACGCTCGCTGAAGCTCCGCTCGGTCGCGGCCGGCGACTGCAGCGGCTGCGCCGCGGAGCTGACCGCCCTCGGCAACGTCGTCTTCGACCTGGGCCGGTTCGGGATCCAGTTCGTCGCCTCACCCCGGCACGCGGACGGCCTCGTCATCTCGGGTCCCGTCACCGCGAACATGCGCGCGGCCCTGAAGCTTGCTTACGACGCCATGCCGGCGCCGAAGATCGTGATCGCGGTCGGCGCCTGCGCGATCAGCGGCGGCCCGTTCCGCGGATCTCCGGCAGCGAGCGACGGAGTTCCGCCGGATTTCCCCGTCGACCTGTACGTCGCCGGGTGCCCGCCGCACCCGCTCGCTCTCCTCGACGGCCTGCTCCGGCTGCTCGGTCGGATCGAGGGGGCCACCAACGGCGCCTAGAGGACCTGTGCACTCCGCGCTCCCTGGATGCGGACAAGTCCGGGCTTCGCGGACTTCGACTGGGGGACGGTGGCTGCGCTTCAGCGTAGAGTCCGCGCGCTCATGGAAATCTACCGGCTCAAGAAAGTGCTCTGCGCGAACCGCGGCGAGATCGCGATTCGCATCTTCCGCGCCTGCAACGAACTCGGCATCCGCACGGTTGCGATCTACAGCGAGGAAGACCGGCTGCACGAGCACCGGCACAAGGCCGACGAAGCGTACCTGGTCGGCAAGGGCAAGCGGCCGGTCGATGCGTATCTGGGGATCGACGAAATCCTCGACGTGGCCGAGCGCGCGGGCGTGGACGCGATCCACCCGGGGTATGGGTTTCTCTCGGAGAACCCGGCCTTCGCCAGCGCTTGCGAGGCGCGCGGCATCCGCTTCATCGGACCCACCGCGCGCGTGGTCGCGCTCATGGGTGACAAGGTGCAGGCGAAGGCGCTTGCCCTGGAAGCCGGTGTTCCCGTGGTGCCGGGCATCGAGCTGTCTGGCGAAGGCGCTCTCGAGCGCGCGCGCGCCTTCTTCGACGGGAACGCTCCCATCCTGGTCAAGGCAGCCCACGGCGGCGGGGGCCGCGGCATGCGCGTGGTTCGCCAGGCCAAACACCTGGAGGAAGCGCTGGCGCAGGCGCGCTCGGAATCCAAGAGTGCCTTCGGCAGCGAGGTGGTCTTCCTGGAGAAGTTTCTCGAAAAAGTCCGCCACATCGAAGTGCAGATTCTGGGCGATACCCACGGCGAGATCGTTCACCTGCACGAGCGCGATTGCTCCGTCCAGAGGCGCCACCAGAAGGTCATCGAGATCGCGCCCGCGCCGCGCCTGTCGCGGTCCATGCGCGATCGCATCTGTGCCGATGCGCTGCGGCTGGCGCGCGCGGCGCACTACACCAGCGCCGGCACCGTCGAGTTCCTGATCGACGGCGAACGCCATTACTTCATCGAGGTGAATGCGCGCCTGCAGGTCGAGCACACCGTCACCGAGCAGATCACCGGGATCGACCTGGTGCAGGCGCAGCTGCGCATCGCCGAGGGTTGCGCCCTGAGCTCGGAGGACATCCGCATCTCTTCGCAGCAGGCGATCGCGCCGCGTGGCTTTGCCGTGCAATGCCGCGTGACCACCGAAGACCCGCTCAACAACTTCCTGCCCGACACCGGGACCATCCATACCTGGCGCGCCGGTTTCGGCTTCGGAATCCGCCTCGACGCCGGCAATGGATATACCGGCGCCTATATCTCTCCCCATTACGATTCGCTGCTGGTGAAGGTCATCGCCTTCGCCGAGACGTTCCACGGCGCGGTGCAGAAGGCGCAGCGCGCGCTGCGAGAGTTCCGCATCCGCGGCGTGAAGACCAACATTCCCTTCCTCGAGAAGGTGCTGGATCACCCGGTCTTCCTCTCGGGCGAGGCGACCACGCGCTTCATCGACGAGACGCCGGAGCTCTTCCAGATCCAGCCCCGCCGCGATCGCGCGACCAAGCTGCTGCATTACCTGGCCGATGTCATCGTGAATGGGCACCGGACCATCAAGAAGGAGCAGCGCAGGTCCCCGGCTTCTTTCCTCGAGCCGCGGCTGCCCGCAGTCCCGCTGGGTCCCCCGCCGGCCGGGACCGCGCAGATCCTCGCCGAGCGCGGCCCGCGTGGCCTGGCGCAGTGGGTGCTGGAGCAGGGGCGGGTGCTCCTGACCGATACGACGATGCGCGACGCGCACCAGAGCCTGCTCGCCACGCGGATGCGCTCGTACGACATCCTCAAGGTCGCGCCGCTGACCGCGCACCTGGCCCCCCAGCTCTTTTCGCTCGAATGCTGGGGCGGCGCGACGTTCGATACCGCCTATCGCTTCCTGAATGAAGACCCGTGGGTGCGCCTGCGCAAGCTGAAAGCCGCGGTCCCCAATCTGCTGCTGCAAATGCTTCTGCGGGGTGCCAATGCAGTCGGCTATACGTCCTATCCCGATCATCTCGTCGAAGCATTCATCGACCAGGCCGCGGCGGCCGGAGTGGATGTCTTTCGAGTCTTCGATTCATTGAACGATATCGAAAGCATGGAGGTCTCGGTCCGCCGCATCCAGACCACCGGCAAGGTGGCCGAGGTCGCCATTTGCTATACCGGCGACGTCGCCAACCCGCACCGCCCCAAGTATGGCCTCGGGTATTACACGGACCTCGCGCGCCGCATCGAGGACATGGGCGCCCATTTTCTCTGCATCAAGGACATGGCCGGTCTCCTGCGCCCGCGCGCCGCGGGAATGCTGATGGACGCGCTGCTCGAGACGGTGAAGATCCCGATCCACCTGCACATGCACGATACCAGCGGCAATGGCGTGGCGGCGCTGCTGGTGGCGATCGATCACGGCGTGCACGTGGTGGACGGCGCGTTCGCCTCGATGGCGGGCCTCACCAGCCAGCCCTCGCTGAATGCCCTGATCGCCGCGCTGCGCGAGCACCGGCGCGAGACCGGCCTGACCAACAAGTCGCTGCAGGCGCTGGTCGATTACTGGGACGACGTGCGCGAGCCCTATGCGCCGTTCGAGTGCGGTCTCAAGAGCAGCACCACCGAGGTTTACTTCCACGAGATCCCCGGCGGGCAGTATTCGAATCTGCGGCCGCAGGTGGCCGAGATGGGGCTGTTGTCCCGCTGGAATGACGTCAAGGTCGCGTTCGCCGTGGTCAATATGCTGTGCGGCGATATCCCCAAGGTCACGCCGAGCAGCAAGATGGTCGGCGACTTCGCCATCTTCCTCTTGAAGAATGACCTGCTCCAGACGGGGCACACCTTCGAGTCCACCGTGTCGCAGACCCGCGCCGCGGTGCTGCGCGAGGCGCACCGGCTCGACTTCCCTTCGAGCGTGACCGGATACTTCCAGGGACACCTCGGCAATCCGCCCGGGGGATATCCCGAAGATCTGCGGGCCGCGGTTCTCAAGGGGTTGCCGGTCCTGCAAGGGCGGGCGGGCGCCGCAATGGAGCCCATCGATCTGGACCAGCTGGCGGCCGAGCTTTCGCTCAAGCATGGCCGCGCCATCGCGCCGCACGAGGCGATCAGCGCCGCGCTCTATCCCCGCGTCCTCGATGATTACTGGACGCAGCTGGCGAAAACCGAGGATGTGTCGATCCTGGATACCCCGAGCTATTTCTATGGGCTCGACATCGGCCAGGAGGTCTGGGTCGAACTCGAGGCAGGCAAGACGCTGGTGGTCTCGCTCTCTGCCATCGGCGACGTCAACGAAGAAGGCATGCGCACCGTCTATTTCGAGGTGAACGGCCATGGCCGGCAGGTGCCCGTGCGCGATCGGTCGCGCGCGTCGGCAGCGGCGGAGCAGCGGCAGGCGGAGCGCGGAAACGATCACCATGTCGGGGCCTCGATGCCCGGCCTGGTGATCAGCGTTCACGTCAAGGCCGGCGACCAGGTCGAGGCCGGCGCGCCGCTCCTCACTATCGAAGCGATGAAGATGGAGACGGTCGTGCGTGCGCCGCGGGCCGCCTCGGTGACCGAGCTGCTCGCGGTGCCGAAGAGCGCGGTCAAGGCGGGCGAGCTGCTGGTGGTGCTCGGGTGAAGCGCTTCGATGAGATGGCTGAGCGCGTCTGCACTTTTCGCGCGCGCTTGAAGATCCCCCCGTTCTAGCCCGCAAGCGCGCCGGAGATCTTCTCTCCATCGCGCGGCTGGCCCCTACCGCGAAAAAATGGCGGATCTCGAACGGACCTCCCCGCGCGAGGGATGGCGATGGGCCACGGTGCTGACCTCCCTCCGAAGGAGGGCTAGTCAAACTACTTCAGCGCAGCCTGAAGGGAAGAAGGCCGGTTCTCTGTCGACTGGCGAGGAACGGATGCGCGCTCGCGGACGGTTCGCGCGAGAGCTTTTGCGGCGTTCGTTGCACAGATGAAAAGCCTCCTTGATTGAGTGGCATTGGACTTAGCTCACTTGACGCGCCAGGCGCCGGGGCGGTGGACTCAGATCGACGGGGGCCGCGGTGCGAGGAGGGGCAGCAGCGTGGCGCGATGGCCATACGCCACCACGAACCAGCACCCCGTCAGCACAAGCGCCGGGAAGATTCCCCCCAGCGCCATGGTGAGGTGGAAGGTGAGGATGTTCGCAAGTACAGCGGCAAGGGTCACCAGCGCCAGCGGCACATAGCGATTGACGAGCAACAGGACGCCGGCGATTAGCCCAACCCCATCCACGAAGAGCACCCAGCACTCGGACGGCGATCGACATGACGCGCATCGCGTGCTCGTCCCATACCGGCGCGATCGAGGTCAAGGCACGAACTTTTGTCTCTCCGCAGGCGTCACGCCGGGCAGCCTTGGCCTAGGGCGCAGCGGTCTGCGCGTCGGTGGGACCCGTCGCTCCGCGCCCGCCCAGATTCGCGAAGGCTGCCGAGACCAGCACCATCGCGCCGCCGAAGAGCAAGGTCGGTCCGATGCGCTCGTGCAGGACCAGCGTGCCGAGGATCACGGCAACCGTCGTGTCGAGGAGCGGGATGCTTCCGATGGCTGCCATGGGGACGCGCGGGAGCAGCCAGAAGAGCAACAAGTAGCAGACGGAAGTGCAGAGCACCGCGAGGTAGCCCAGGATCAGGAAGGTGCGTGGGGTCCAGTGCGCGACGCTGTTTTGCTCGAGCAGGGCGGTGAGCACCAGGAGACAAACGGCACCCGACCAGATCTGGCCCCAGGCCATGACCACGGGCGTGATGGTCCCGAGCGTCCGGCGCACCAGGACGTTTGCGAGCGCGACCAGCATGGCCGAGCCGACGATGAACAGTCCGCCCCGGGCCGCGTGGTCATACGCGTGGCCGTCGAGGCGCCCGCCGCCGAACGCGGTGAGCAGAGCGGGGAGTTCGAGGACGAGCACACCGGATAGACCGAGCGCGGCGGCGAAGAGCTTGCCCAAGGTCAGCGAATGGCCCGGGAGAAGGACATGGGCAACGAGCACGATCCAGACGGGAAAGGTCGCGAAGAGGACCGCCGCGACGGCAGAGGGAACCCATTGTTGCGCGACGAACATCAGGCCGTAGGGCAGGCCGATTTGCAGCACGCCCAGGCCGGCAAGCTCGAGCAGCTGCTTGCGGTCGAGCTGTCTGGCGCCGCGGATCGCAAACGGTGCAAGCACGGCACCCGCCAGCGCCATGCGCGTTCCGGCGAAGAGGAGCGGTGGCAGGTCTCGCAAACCCAGCTTGATGAAAAGCCAGGTCGAGCCCCAGAGCATGAAGCAAGCCACGTAAGCGAGCGCGACCTTCACGATGGCCGAGCTCAGCTCCGCCCGAGCAACTGCGCCAGCGCGTCGACCAGCGCCGCGGGCTCGACGGGCTTCGCGATGTGCTGCTGGAATCCCGCCAGAAGCGCCTGCGCGCGATCCTCGGCGCGCGCGTTGGCGGTCAGCGCTGCCGCGGGAATGGTGGGCTGGACGTCCCCGCGCCGGACGCGGCGGATGAGCGAATAGCCGTCCTCGCTCGGCATCGAGACGTCGCTGAGCAACAGGTCGAACGGCGCCGCGTGGAGCGCTGTCATCGCCTCGGCCGCCGAGCCAGTGGACGTCACGCGGGCGCCGAACTGCTCCAGGAGCGTGGTGAGCAGGTACTGCGCGTCGAGGTCGTCCTCGACCAGCAGAACTCGTACGCCCTGCAGGTCCTGGTGCCGCGGGCGGTCCTTGGTACGCGAAGGCGGCGGCACCGACGCGCACGCAGTCCGCGAGCGGAGCGGAAGCGTGACGGTGAAGCGCGCTCCGGTACCTGATCCGTCGCTGTCGGCGGTGACGCTGCCGCCGTGCAGTTCGACCACGTGCCGCACCAGCGAGAGCCCGAGCCCGAGCCCGCCCTTCTCGCGCGAAAGCTGCCCGTCCTCCTGCCGGAACGCGTCGAACGCATGAGGGAGGAAGGCGGGATCGATGCCCCGGCCGGAGTCGCGCACCACCAGCAAGAGCTCGAACTCGGACGGCTGCAGCTGGACCTGCACTGCGCCGCCGCGGGTGCTGAACTTGATGGCGTTCGCGACCAGGCTATGGACGATCTGGTGCAGGCGGTCGGCGTCGCCGAAGACGCGGTACTCCTCGTCGAGCGGGCGCGAAACCTGAAGTTGCAATTTCGCCTCGTTCGCCGCGGGCCGCAACGCATGGACCGCCGCCTCCACCAGCGCGCCCATCTCCACTTCGCGGAAGGTGAGGCTCATGGTACCGGCGGAAATGCGCTGCGCGTCCAGCAGGTCATCGACCAGCTGCGCTTGCAGCCGCGCATTGCGTTCGATGGCCTCGAGAGGGCGGCCCTGCGAGTCGGCGTTGGCCTTGCCCAGGCGCAAGAGCCGCACCCAGCCGAGGATCGAGGTGAGCGGCGTCCGCATCTCGTGCGAGAGCGTGGCGAGGAACTGGTCCTTGAGACGGCCCGCCTCCTCTGCCGCACGCTGCCCGGCCTCGGCCCGGAGCTGCGCCGCTTCGGCGAGCTTCTGCGCGGCCTCGGCGAGTTGCTGCGCAGCTTCCGCGCGCGCGAGGGCCTGGGCCGAGAGGTGCAGCGTCAGCAGCGCGACCGCCTTCGCACGCAGGAGAGCCGCGTCCAGCGGGGCCGGCAGCGCGTCCACCGCGCCGTCCGCGAGCAGCCGGAGCAGGTCCGCCGCGGGCGCGTCCACCACCACCACCGGCACGTGCGGCGCCGCCTCGCGCAGGCGCCGCAGCGGGGCAGGGTGGACCGCGATGATCAGCTCGTGCTGGGACAGCCCGGCGTCGGCCTCGGAGAGCGAAGAGTTGGCCGTCAGCGAGAGCTGCAGCGGTCCCAGCGCCGCAGCCACCTTTGCCGTGTCCGCGCCGAGGAGCAGCGCCCGTTTGCCGCGCGTCGTCACCGCTCGGCAACCGCTTTCGGGAGGCGCAACCAGAAGGTGGTGCCTGAGCCCAGTTCGGAGCGGAGGCCGACCGTGCCTCCGTGGGCCTCGACGATCTCCTTCACGATGACCAGGCCGAGGCCGGTGCCTTCCACCTTGGCCGCGGCCGAGCCAGTGACCCGCGCGTACTTGGTGAAGAGGCGCTTCTGCGCATCAACCGGGATGCCCCGGCCGGTGTCCTCGACGGCAAGCTCGATGCCGGCGGGGTCGCGCTGGAGACGCAGCACCACCCGGCCACCGCTGGAAGTAAACTTGAGCGCGTTGGACACCAGGTTACCCACCACCTGCGTCAGACGGCGCCCGTCGCCCAGCACCGCGGCGGGCTGCCCAACCTCCATCGCGAGCTCCAGACCGCGTGCGGCAGCGAGCGGCAGATATTCGTCGTAGACGCTGGTGCAGACGTCCCGCAGGTCCACCTCACCGTGTTCGATCTTGAATTGCGCCGACTCCATCTGCGCGATGTCGAGAAAGTCGCTGACCATGCGAACGAGGTCGTGCACGCGCGCCGTCATCTTCTCCAGCTCCTGCTTGACCTCCGTGGTGAGCGGGCCCCGCATGCCCTGCAGCAACATCTGCGTGCGCATCTGCAGCGCGGTCAGGGGCGAGCGCAGATCGTGCGCCACCATCGAGTAGAAGTCCACTTGCCGCTTCTCGCGCTCTCGCACCTCGGTCACGTCGCGCAGGGTGACGGTCGTATTGCCGAGATCGTCGCTGGGCGGGATGCTCAGGTGCGGCGAATAGATGCGGCGCCGAATCTCGACGTCGACCGGCTTGCCTCCCTCGCCACCCGCTGCGAGGAGGTGGCCGGCAGGGCCGGGCGCGAGCTCGGTAATGTCGCAACCGACCATGGAGGCTGCCGTCCGATCGAACACCCGTTCTGTTTCGGAATTGACAAAGATGATCCGGCTTTTGCGGTCGAAGGTAATGACCGCGTCGGGCAACTGCGAGAGCACCTGGCTCAATAAAAGCTCGGCGTGCTCGGCGCGCTCACGCAGCTGCCGGGCGCGGACCAGCGCGTCCACCCGCGCGCGCAGCACCGGTGCCGCGTAGGGCTTGACCAGATAGTCGTCGGCGCCCGCGTCGAGCCCTTCCACCACTTGATCGGTCTGCTGGTTGATGGTGAGGAGCAACAAACCCAGCGTCGCGGTCGCCGGACGCGATCGGACGAACTGGCAGATGTCGATTCCGGACACGCCGGGCATTACCCAGTCCACCACCAGCACGTCGGGCAACTTGCCCGTAGCCAGCTGCTCGAGCGCGACAGCACCCTCGGCGAAAAGTTCGACATCATAGGTCCCCGCCAAAGCGCGGCGCGCGATTTCAGACTCGAGCGGGCTGTCGTCCACAACCCACGCGATTCTGCGGCGCTCGGGCGGAGGCTGGCCTCGGAGACCATTCATCGTGCGCGTGTAACATGAACGCAGCCGGCGTTGGCATGCTCCCGCGCGTGCCTGTTGAGCACAATACCAGGCGCTCGCCCGTTACTTGACCCATGCCTCTTTCGCCTTCATGGTCCGCTCGATGCGCGAGATCCTGGTGGTGGACGACAGCAAGGTCATGCGCGACATGATTGTTGCGTGCCTGCGATCCGACGCGAGCCTGCGGTTCTCGCACGCTGCCAGCGGGCTCGAAGCCATCGAGCAGCTTTCGCTTCGCCCCTTTGATTTAGTCGTTCTCGATCTCAACATGCCGGACATCGGCGGCATCGAAGTGGTGGAGTTCATTCGTGGCCAGGATCGCTTGCGCCATCTCCCGATCATCATCGTCACCACGCGCGGGGACGAGGCCTCGCGAGCCAGCTCGCTGGAGGCGGGCGCCTCGCGCTTCCTGTCCAAGCCATTCGAGCCTGAGGTCATCCTAAGCGAAGTACAGGGTTTGCTGCAGCAGAGCGCGGCGCGTCCTTGAGCACCAAGGTGGATCTCAGCGAATTCGTCGCCGGCTTCCTGGCCGAGGCGGATGATTTGCTGGCGCTGGCGAATAGCAGCCTGCTTCTGGCAGAGACGGCGTCAAAGGACGTCAAACAGAATCCGCGCGCGGTGCGCGAGGCGTTCCGGGCACTGCACACCATCAAGGGGCTGTCGGCGATGGTCGGCGTCGAGCCGGTGGTAGCGCTCGCGCACCGGATGGAAGCGGTGCTGCGGCTCGCCGATCAAGGGGTGATGCGGCTGACGCCCGAGTCGGTCGATCTCCTGCTGCAAGGAGTGCGCGCCATCGAGCAGAGGGTGCAGGCGCTGCGCGAGGGCAAGACCGTGGCGGAGGCTCCGGTTGCGCTGCTCGGCCAGCTCAAAGCGATCGAGGCGGGGCTACTCGCGCCGCGTGCAACAGCGCCGGCGCAGCTCGACCTTTCGCCTTTGTTGCTCGCGAGGTTGCTGCCGATGGACCGCGAGCAGCTCCTGCAAGGCATCGCCGCGGGCAGGAACGCGCTGCGCGCCGACTTCACGCCTTCACCCGAGAAGGCGGCAGCGGGCATCACCATCACCTCCGTCCGCGAGCAGCTGAAGGCGCACGCCGAGATCGTCAAAGTCCTCCCGCTGTCGGTCGCAGACACCGCCGAGGCGCCGGGTGGCCTGTCGTTCGTTCTCTTCCTGCTGACTGACGGAACGCCCGCGACGCTTTCGACGCTGATGATCGCGAGCGGGCTCACCCTCACGCCCCTCGCAGCTGCGCCCTTGCCGCCGGCCCGGCCAGATGAATTGGCGGGTGAAGCGCGGGCCCGGCTTTCGGCCCAGCAGGTCGAACTGGCGGAGCTGGAAGAGGAGAGCGCGGGGACGCGGCCCGGCCTGGTGCGAGTGGAGGTAGCGCGGCTCGACGACACCATGGAAAAGCTGTCCGCGTTCATCGTCACTCGCTATCGACTCATGCGCGCGGTGACCGATCTGGCCGCGACTGGCGTCGACGTGCGCACGCTGAAACAGATCATGGCCGAAAATGCGAAACAGCTTCGCGACCTGCGCGCGGCCGTGCTCCACGTCCGGATGGTGCGGATGGGCGAAGTGCTGGAGCGGGTGCCCCTGTTGGTGCGCGGCCTGCGCCGCAACACCGGGAAGCAGGTCCGGCTGGTGCTCGATGTCGGCAACGCAGAAGTGGACAAAGCGGTTGCGGACCGGATCTTCCCGGCCATCGTGCACCTGGTCCGCAACGCGGTTGATCACGCCATCGAGAGCCCGCAGGAGCGCCGCGCACTGGGCAAGCCGGAAGAGGGCGAGCTGCGCATCGTCTGCCGGCAGCGCGGCGGCAACCAGCTGGAGCTGTGCATCACTGATGACGGCCGTGGCGTGGACCGGGAACTGGTGGCGAGGCGCGCGGGCCGCGAGGTGCCCGAGAGCGATGCGGCGCTGCTCGACCTGCTTTGCCTTCCTGGCCTCTCGACGCGCGACCAGGCGACCACCACCAGCGGGCGCGGCATGGGCATGGACATCGTCCGCCGCGTCGCCGCGGACGAGCTGGGCGGGGAACTTTTGCTGCAGACGAAGCTGGGCGCGGGTACCACCTTCACGCTGCGGGTTCCGCTGACCATCACCATCATCGACGCCTTCTCCTTCGAGTGCGGGGACCAGCGCTACGTGGTGCCTGTCTCGATGGTGGAAGAGATTGTTGAACTCGATCCCGCGCGGCTCGCACACACGCCCGGCGCGCGATTCGGCGCATCGCTGGTGGAGCGGAGCGGCGAAGCGATACCGGTGTTGCAGCTTGCACAGATCTTCGGGCTTTCAGAGAAGACGCCCGCCACCCGCGCGATGGTGATTCGACGCGGCGGCGAGGCGACTGGCATCGCCGTGCACCGCATGTTGGGGCAGCAGGAGGTGGTGGTGCGGCCGATGCAAGATGCGCTGGTCCGCGTGGTTGGAGTTACGGGTGCGACCGACCTGGGCGACGGCCGGCCCACGCTGGTGCTCGATCTGGCCGCGCTCGCTGGCGCTGCGCTCGCAAAGGAAGCCGCATGACAGGCACGCTTCACGTCGTCTTCAAGGTGGGCGGGAGCGAGTACGCGCTGCCCGCCGCCGATGTTTTGCAGATGGAGTCGTTCACCTCCGCGACGCCGGTTCCGGGGTCGCGGCCTTGGGTCGCGGGAGTGATGCAGGTGCGTGGGCGCATCGTGCCGGTGGTGGACGCGCGCGTGCGTTTCGGCCTGCCCCCTCTGGAACGGACCCTGGACAGCCGCGTGGTGGTCGCGATGCACGCCGAGCGCGCGGTGGCGCTGCTGGTCGATGCGGCGCGCGAGGTGCTCAAGCTCGACCCCTCGCAGATCAAGCCTCCGCCGGAGATCGTCGCGCGCGAAGCAATGGGCCTGGTCAAAGGCGTGGCGCAGGTCGGCCCGCGGATCGTGATGCTGCTCGATTTCGCAAAAGTGATTGGCGAGGAATGACGACCATGAATGTTGCAACGACGACGACACCGACGGCTGACCAGCCGAACAGCTCCGAGCGAGCCCACACGCGGGCGGAAGAGACGGCGCGCTCCCTGCGCGATACGGCGGCGCAGGCGCAAGCCATCGAGGAGGCGGCGCGGCGGCTGGCCGAGACCGGCACCGGGCAGGCTTCGGCGACCGAGGAGATCCGCGCCAGCATCGAGTCGATCGCCGCCGGCGTAGAGGAGACCGGCCAGTCGATTCACCATCTGGGCCGCTCGCAGCGTGAGGTCGCCGAGACCGCCAAGGCACTGCAGGAGAGCGCCGAGACCAACGCCGCCGCGCTGCAGGCGGTGAGCAAATCGGTGGCCTCGGTGCGCCGCGACTCCGAAGCGCTGGCGAACTCGGTCGAAAGCACGACCCAGACCGTCGAGGAGATGGCCCGCTCGGTGAAGGGCGTGGCCACCAACGCCGAGGACGCGGCGTCCTCGAGCGAGCAATTGCTGGCGGCGGCGACCGAGAACGCGGCCACCATCGGCGAGCTGGTCAGGGCCGGCGAGGCTTCGGCCGCCAACACCGAGGAGGTCGCGGCCACCATCGAAGAGATGGCGAAAGGGCTCTCGCGACTTGCTGCCGATGCGCAGGGCGCGGCGGCTCGCGCCGAGAGCACGGCCACGGCGGTGACGTCGGTGGGCAAGGCGCTCGGCGAGGTGGCGCGCGGGGCCGGCGACATGGCCGCGTCGGTCGAGGAGACTTCTGCTTCCACCGAGGAGCTGGCGCGCACCATCCGCGCCGTCGCCGATCACGCCAAGGCAGTGGAGGCCGCGGCCCAGGGCAACGCCGCCGCCACCACGCAGATTGCCGCCTCCGTCGAGCAGGTCTCGGCGACCGCGGAGAAGAACGCAGCCACCGTCGAGCAGAACGTCGCCACCATTGAACAGCTGGCCCGCAGCGCGCAGGGCACGGCCCAGGCGGCGGAGCGCATCGTCGTCCTGGCGGCGTCCAGCGCGACCGGCGCGCAGGAGCTTGACGCCACCTCGCAGCGCATCGCGCAGATGGGCGAGGGCGCCCGGCTTACCGCCGACAAGGTCACTGCGGTCGCGCGCGAGGGCGGCGCCAACGTGACCAAGTCCATCGCGGGCCTGGGCCGCATCCGGCAGTCAATGGTTGAGTCGGCGACGGTGATGAAGGAGATGGGCAAGCGGGCCGAGGAGATCGGCGACTTTGTCCAGACCATCAATATGATCGCCGACCGCACGAACTTGTTGTCGCTCAACGCCAGCATCGAAGCGGCGCGCGCGGGCGAGCATGGGCGCGGCTTCGCGGTGGTGGCCGAGGAGATCCGCGCGCTCGCCGATCGGGCGGCGGTCGCCAGCATGGACATCGCCAAGGTGATCCGCGGACTGCAGTCGACCACCCGCGACGCCATCACCGCATCGACGGAAGGACTCAAAGTCGCCGAGGAGGGAAATCTGCTGGCGGGCGAGGCGGACAAGGCGATCGGCTCCATCCTCTCGGGCGTCGAGCAGCTCGGGCTCTCGGTCAAGGAAGTCTCCCGCGCCAATGGTGAACAGCTGCAGGCGGTGCGAACCCTTTCGCTGGGAACGGCGCAGGTCAACGAGCAGGCGCGCGGCATCGCGGTGGCCGCGAACGAGCAGGCGCAGTCGGCCCACGCACTCGCGCGCTCGGGCGGCGAGATGCGCAAGATGGCCAAGCAGACCAGCCAGTCCACCGCCGAGCAGGCGCTGGCGCTGCGCGATTTGCTTCGCAACAACGCGCAGCTGACCTCCAGCGCCGAGCAGGTTTCGCGGGCCACGCAAGAGCAGGCGAACGCGGCCGCCGAGTTGGCCAAGGGCGCGGCGCAAATGCGCTCCATCACCCAGCAGACCGCAGCCGCGATGGCGGAGCAGGGGCGCGCTGCCTCGCAGGTGATCGTCGTCGCCGGCGAGAGCGCGACCTCGGCGCAGCGCATGCTGGTGGGGCTGACCGAGCAGTCGAAGGGTGCAGCCGAAGTGGCGCGGGCGATGGAGGACTCGCGCAAGCAGGCGGTGCAGACGGCGCGCGCGGTGAATGAACAGGCGCGCGCGGCGCAGCAGACCGAAGCGGCGGCGCGGCAGGTGGCGCAACTCGCGGCCCAGGTGACCAAGGCGACCTCGGAGCAGACCAAGGCGGCGGTGTCGCTCGCCAAAGCGTCGGAGGAAGTGCGGCGGGTGGCACGGCAGACAGCGCGCGCATCGGCCGAGCAAGACGCGGCTCTCGGCGGTATTGCCGCAGCGGCGGCGAAGCAGGCGGCTGGCGTAGCGGCCATCGCGCGCGCCACCGATGAGCAGGCGGCGGCAAGCGAGGAACTCGGGCGCGCCACAGTGGTCATGCGCACGCGAGCCAAGGAGATCACGACGACCGTGGCCCAGGCGGCCAAGACGGCTGCGGGCGTCGCAACCGAGGTGGCGGGCATCGCCGCGGACGTCGGTCGCATCCGCGAGGCGAACCTTGCCAACGCCGACGCGCTGGCGAGCATCACCGCTGCCCTCGCTGAAGGCCGTTCCAATGGGGCCGCCCCGCGGGTGGAGAAGGCGTGACCCAGCCGTCTTCCCCGCTGGTGCTGTCGTCGGCCGATCGCGAGAGAATTTCCGAGGTCGATCGGCTCGCGGCACAGGGCTCGGAGAGAGTCCCTGAGCTCGTGGTCCTGATCGCCAGCCGCGGCTGGGCGGTTCGGCGGGCGGTGGTCGCGGCGCTGGCGCGCATCGGTGACCCGGCCATCGCCGCCATCGTGCAGAGCTTGATCTCGCAGCGCGACGACGAGGGGCGCCTGGCAGCGATGGTGGACGCGCTCTCCGCCTCGCGCGGCGACGCGGCGACACCGATGCTGCGGCTGCTCGACGAGCCGTGGAGCCCGCCAGCGCTGATCTGCGACGCCGTCCAGGTTCTCGGTCGCCGCAAGGTGACCGCCGCAGTTCCGGCGCTCGAGCGGCTCACCGCGCACCAGGACGACAACGTCGCGGTGGCGGCCATAGAAGCGCTCGGGCGCATCGGCGGTGGCGCTGGGCTCGAGGCGATGATCGCCATTCTCTCGGGCGACAATTTCTTCCGCAGCTTCCCCGCCATCGACGTGCTGGGCCGCAGCGGCGACTCGCGCGTGCTGGTGCCCTTGTTGGCGCTGTTGGATGACCCGCGCCACGCGCTCGAGGCCGCGCGCGCGCTGGGCCGCGTGGGGGATCCGGCTGCCGCGGTCGCATTGTCCGAGTTGTTGCGGCACGCGGGAGACGCTCTGGCGCGGGTGATTGCCGTATCGCTCGGCTCCATTCACGGGCAGGCGCTGGATCGCTACGGAACCGCCGAGCCGGTCGAGGCCGCGCTGCGCACCGGCCCCGCCGATCCTCTGCCAATCGTGCAGCGTCTCGCGCAGGCCGTAGCAGGCGCCGCGGACGAGGAGCAGGCTGCCCTCTGCGCGGTGCTCTCGTGGATCCCCGACCCGGCTGCCGCGAACACGCTGATCGGTCTGCTCGACATCATTCCCGCGCGCGCGGCCCTGGCCCTGCGCGCGCTCGGACACGAGAGCGACCAACAGGTTTTGCTCGCGCTGCGCGAGGGCAGCAGCGCTCGGCGGGCGCTGCTATTGCCGCTCATCAGCGGCCGCACGCGCTCGGCGAACGATGTCCTCGACTGCCTGGCCGACCCTGATGCATCGGTTCGCGTGCTCGCCTGCAACGCGCTCGCGCGCATCGGCGACGTGCGCGCGGTCCCCAGTCTCTTCGAGCTGCTGCGCGATCCTGACCCGATGCTGGTGCAGGCGGCGGTCGCTGCCATCCAGTCGCTGGGTAGCCCCAAGGCCGAAACCCTCGCGCTGCAGGCGGCGCTCTCCCCGGCGACTCAGGTGCGCCGCGCTGCGCTGCGCATCGTCGCCTATTTCGGCTACCCGGCCGGACTTGATCTCTTGATCGACGCCGCGAAGGGCGGGGACGAAAAGCTGCGCGACGCCGCCATCCACGGGCTCGCGCTCCTGGAAGAGCCGCGCGCCCTGCAAGCTTTGCTCGGCATGGCGGCGCACAAGAATCCGCGGGCCCGCGGCGCGGCGGCACGTGCGCTGGGGCAGGCCAGCAGCAGTCCGGAGGTGCTCGCCGCGCTGCGCCAGGGCCTCGCAGACGGGGATGCCTGGGTCCGCTATTACGCCTGCCAGTCTCTCGGCAAGGTGCGGGACGACGGCGCGGTGAATGAAATCTTGCGGCTGGTCCGCGACCCGGCCGGACAGGTGCGGGTCGCCGCCATCGAGGCGCTCGCGCGGCTGGAGACGAAGGAGGCGCTGGAAGCGCTGCAGACCGCTGCTGGCGCGGACGATCCCGACGTGCGGCGCGCGGCGCTGCTGGGGCTCGGCGCGCGCAAGGTCCCCGAGGCGCTGCCGGTCCTGGTGCAGGCAGCGCGCAGCGCCGACGCCGCTACCCGCTTGATCGCCGTCTCCGCGGTGGCCGCGTACGACGGTCCGGAAGCGGTGGCCGCACTGGCGAATGCAGCTGGAGATCCCGACGCCGCGGTCTGCGGCGCTGCCATCGGCCTGCTCGCCGCGCGCGCGGATCCCGCGGCCACTCCCGCGTTGATCGCGCTCCTGGCAAATCCCTTCACCCGCGACCGTGCGGTGGACGCGCTGGCTGCGGGCGCGCCCGGACGGATGGCGGGCATCTCCGCCGCGCTCGAGGGTGCCGGGGCTAGCCTCGCCACTTCGCTGGTCGCGGTGCTGGCGCGCATGCGGCGCAAAGACACCTTCGCCGCCATCATCGATGCGCTCTCGCTCCCCAACGTCTTCGCCCGCCGTGCGGCCGCATCCGCGCTCGGGGTACTGAGGCTTCCGGAAGCGCGCGCAGCACTCGAACGCGCCATTGGCGCCGACCCGGATCCCGAAGTGCGCCGCGCTGCGCTGGCGGCCTCCGGTCCCTGATGTCGCTGCCCCTCTCCCCGCAGGTCTTCGCCATCCTGAACGGGCTGATCGAAGATCGCGCCGGCCTGCACTACGGCCCCAACGATGTCGAGATCGGCCGCGACAAGATCTCCGACCGTGCCGAGGCGGCCGGGTTCGACTCGCTGCTCGATTACTATTACTTCCTCCGCTATGACCCGGGCGGCAGCGCGGAACTGGATTTGCTGGTGGACGGGCTGGTCGTCCACGAGACCTACTTCTTCCGCGAACCTGATCAGCTTGAAGTGCTGGTGCGCCGGCTGCTCGCGCGCAGGCTCTCGGACGACGCGACCGTGCGCATCTGGTGCGCGGCCTGCGCGACCGGCGAGGAGCCATTGACGCTGGCGATGATGCTTGCCGACCTGGGCCTGCTGCGGCGCGTGCGCATCGTGGCGAGCGACATCAGCGAGCGCGCGCTGGTCCGGGCGCGCAGCGGAGAATTCACCCCGCGCGCCGTCCGGTCACTGCCGGCGGGAATTGAGGGACGGTGGATCCTGCGCGAGGGAAATCGCGTCCGCGTCGAGGCTTCGCTCGCCTCCGCGATTGAGTGGCGCCGCATGAACCTGCTCGACGGTGCGGCGATTGCGCAGCTGGGCCGCTTCGACGTGGTGCTGGCGCGGAACGTGCTCATCTACTTCGGTGACGACACCGTGCGGCGGGTCGTGAAGAGTCTCTCCGACGCGCTTTTGCCTGCCGGGCTCCTGCTGGTAGGGGCTTCCGAGTCGCTGCTGCGCTACGGCACCTCGCTTTCGTGCGAAGAGCACGGAGGCGCATTTTTCTACCGGAAGGTTGCATGACGACGCGCGTTCTGGTGGTGGACGACTCGGCGTTCGCGCGCAAGGTGGTGCGCGAGGTGCTCACGCGTGCCGGCTTCGAGGTCGTGGGCATTGCCCGCGACGGGCTCGAAGCGCTGGAGAAGATCGGCGAGTTCAAGCCCGACGTCATCACGCTGGATCTGGTGATGCCCAACCTCGACGGGTTGGGAGTGTTGGCCGCGCTTTCGGCGGTGAATCCCCCGCGCGTGGTGGTGGTGAGCATGGCGGGCGAGGACAGCGCGCTCGGCATCGCGGCGCTGCACGCGGGCGCCATGGTGGTGGTGCGGAAGCCGACCGCGCTGGCGTTGGACCGGCTCTACGAATTGGCCGGCGAGCTGACCGCGGCCGTTACCGCCGCGGCCATCGCACGGACGCCGCGCTTGCTCGAGTCGGGGGCGGCGGGTGCGCTGACGACCGTGGGCGCGACCGCTCTCGGGCGAGCGGCGAAGCACGAGGTGCTGGTGCTGGGCGCGTCCACCGGCGGCCCGCAGGCGCTCACGCGGATCATCAGGGCGCTGCCCGGACATTTCCCGCTGCCGGTGGCGCTGGTGCTGCACCTGCCGGTCGGCTACACGCAGCCTTTCGCCGAACGGCTCGACCGCGAATCGGACGTCGAGGTGCTCGAAGCGGCCGATGGACTCGAGATGGAGCCCGGCCGCGTGCTGGTGGCCCGCGCCGGAGAGCACCTGCGGCTGCAGCGCTTCGGCGACAAGGTCCGCGCCGTGCTCGATCCGAATCCTGCGGACACGCCGCACCGGCCCGCGGTGGACGTGCTCTTCGAGAGCGCGGCCGAGGTTTACGGCGCGCGCGTTCTAGCCGCGGTGCTGACCGGAATGGGCAACGACGGCACCCGCGGGGCGTGCGCGATTCACGCCGCCGGCGGGACGGTGCTGACCGAGGCGGAGCACTCTTGCGTGGTGTACGGCATGCCCCGTTGCGTGGAAGAGGCCGGCGTCTCGGCGGGCAGCTTCGGCATCGAAGCGCTGGCAGGCGAGTTTTTCCGCCGGCTGTAGGCGGGAGTCTTTCCTTCATTGCTGACAAGGAGCGCTCAATCGCCGACGGATTCCGCCTGCCGGAGACGGAAACGCGGCTGCGACTCCAACCTCGCCCGGCACACGTCCAGGCCGTTTCGCGCGCGTCCACCCGATCGTCAGCAGCCATGTCCGCGCCTCGGTGGCGAGGTCGGGTCGCGCGCCGGAAGAGAACGGATCCACATCGTGCTGCAGCTCTGGAAAGTGGTGCGCCAAATTTTCGCGGACAGAGCGAATGGCATTCGCTCCTTCCGTGGGAGTGGCCAGCACCCGCGCGTGATAGGGGTCCGCGAAAACGGCCCCGCTGCGCTCTAGCGCGCCATTGAGCGCCCGCGCCAGCCGGATCGTCAGCCCCTGCATTCCCCGGGAGAGCGCCTGGCGGTCGTCCGCCTCGACGATCAGGTGCAGGTGATTGCCCAGCACCGGGAAGTGGACGAGCCGCATTCCTGACTAACCGATCCTGAGCCTTCGAAACGGCGCGCTCGACCGCGCCGAAGCACTTTGCGCTGCGCAAATTCGAGACCGTGCGCCGTACTCTGAGCGTGACGTGGACGGGCGCCCGTTTCACAAAGCGAGGCCGGGCCTGGTGCGAGATGCCCGCGTTGCGCTTGCGCGGCCGGCCCGCGCCAGGACGTGAGCCGCCGCGGCTGGTGAACTGCAGAGGAAGCTGGGGCGCCGCGCGTCGCCTCATTTGAATACGGGATAGATCAAACCGACCTCTGAAGGTCAAGCTCGCGCGAGCATTTTCCTTTGAGGATCAACTCAGGGACCTCTACGGATCAGCACAACGACAACCTTTCCAGATGGCCGCCGCTCGTACAGCTACATCGCAGACAAGGCCCGATGCGGTGGACGCACGAAGGCGACGAAATCAACGCCGAGGTGCTGCCGACGTAGCTCGGGACCCCCCGTATTAGCGGCGCCCTGACGCTGGTGGGCGGCCAGCATCGACGGGCGTGTTTCGACCGCTCGCTGCGTAAGCGATTGTTGAGAGTTGCGTCGACGCCTGAATCGTTGCGAGCCTGAGTCCGGCTCACATCGAGGCGAGGCCGAGGTTAACGGGCCCTGTCGGAGATTCGCAAACTCGCGCCGGCCCTCTTTGGCGGTGCGGCAACCACCATGTCGCCGTCTCGCATCCCTCGTCGCAAGTACTCGCTGGTAACGAAGCTGAAGCGGCCCTACCCCTCGAATCAAAGGTGCACCTTGAGTCCTCGGGATCCAGCGCGGGTTCATTGACCGGCAGCGGTCAAGTCTTGAGGTCTTTGTTCGGTCAGATGCGAGCGCCTGTCCGACTCGTTCCGATTGAGGCCCGTGGCCCGCGTTCTGAGGTGCTCTTTCCAACGAGTCTCGCGCTCAAAGATCTGCACACGATGGACGAGAAGACGGGCTCGACCTGCACGACCCGCCTATGAAGTTCTGCACGCGGTCATTCATTGTGACCCTCGCAGTATCTTTGCGGCGGCGCGGTCATCGTCGCTGGTCGGCATGCCCCGGAAGCGCTGGGTTCATGCGGCGGGTGCAGCCTCCATCGCGCTGGGGGCGCTCTGGAAGATGGTCCTCTGCAAGAGGGCGGTCGCGCTTTACGGGCTGCGGCGATGGACGAGGTTTTTGACAAGGCCTTCGAGGAGGCCGTGAAGACGAGCACTGACTCTGTCTCGGGTAACTTCGCTTGCGCGCGCCTCGCGCGCTTCATCTCTTTCGCAAGCTGATCACAACAGGTGCTCCCGGTGGGGTGGATGATGTTTGCTCAAGTTAGGTTTGGGCGCCCAAAACCGCACCGGCTTTGACATCAAAGCGGCGCCTGCTCACGCTCTATTCTTGTGTAGCGGTTATCAAACAGCATTCAATCGATACGGCATACGCATCTTGAGGGACGGCGAGGAAGTCAGTTGCGACAATAGATAAAGGCGGAATTTCCCCCGAAAGCCTGCCTGAATTCTTCAGGAGGACATCGAGATCACGAGTCGATGTTGAACGATACCTGGGCTCTTCAATGAATCGAGCATTCAAATCAGGCGCCTCAGCTTGCGACCGCGATATCTACTTCAAGAATGAACGTTCCAGACTCGTACTCTGAGTGCCACGCGGAGGTTCTTTGATGTGTAGCGACTTGCACTCTCCGACCGCGCGACTCGCACCCCGCGAACGACCGCGCAGCTGCCTTGTCCGTAAGGGATGGTATGGAGTGAGCTGCTCAGAATCGGTGTTTCGGTAGAGCGTGTACGTAGTAATACCGGCATTAAAACTATCTTGTTGTAGTCGTATGATTGGCTCGATAACTGGACATCGAGGCCGGTTATCTGGCTATTGCCTGCAGCGTTGTAGGTGCTTGATCAAAATGCTACAGAGATTGCGCAGACCCCCCGTGCAAACACCCGGACGGGACCAGAGAACACAGCTCCTTTTGCCTGAATCAATATTGTGGAGGATCCTTTTGTACTCTGCAGTTCGTGTGCTGGCGATAGAGAAAGCGATCATGCCGCATCTCGCGGCGGCGCACTCGCTTGCCCTTTGGCTGGTCCGCAACGGGCATGACGCCCAGGGCGTCGTGCAGGATGCTTGTTTGCACGCATTCGTGTCCTTTGATTCAGCAGTAGGCCCCAACCATCGAGCCTGGTGTTTGTCCATCGTTCGCAATGGCGCCTTTTCACTGCTGGCGCGCGGGCGGCTGCGCCAGACCGACAGTGTAGTCGGCGCGTCCGACAATGCAGACGGGCTGCTGGATCGGGTGACCGCGCTACGCTCCGAGACGCCGGAGTCCTCTTTGTTGCGGGCCGCCCCAGGGAATGCGTCTTGAAGACGCGTTGCGCATCCGATGCGGTATTATTCGGGCTTCACTGCCTTCGTACGCTCCCTCGACCGCCCGATCTATAGGTACGACTCATGAGAACCTGATCGATGCAGGCGATTCGCCATAAATCGCGCCATCAGCGAAACTGCTGTGCGCTACCGGATCGACACCCTCGATAGTTCCCCGGCAAGCTCTCGCAACTCCACCTCGCGAGCGTGCGGACGGGACCATACGAGCCGGAATTGTTCGCCTTGCGGCCGGACCGAGGGAAACAGTGCCACAAGCCGTTTGCTGCGCAGATCGCGCTGGACGAGAAAGCGCGGCAGGACGGCTACGCCCTTGCCCGCCAGCACCCGCCGGCGTATGGCGGCGATGGTGCCGAGCTTTTCGATCCGGCTGAAGGACCAGACCGCGCGCGTCGCCTGCGCGTCGAGGAAGGAGCGGAACAGTGGCAAGTCGCCGCTGGCATCGATGAGCACGTGCGCGGTCGCCTCGGGCCGGTTTCGAAGCGACCGGGCGCGGAGCAGCAGCGGACTCGCTACGAAGACCAAGTCTTGCTCGTGTAAGAGTACGGAGTCGAAGGACGAACCGGTACTGCGGGTGCTGCTCACCACAGCGTCGATAGCGCCTTCGCGCAGGTTGCGGAGCAGGTCGGAAGAGTCCCCGAAGCGCAGGTGCAGCGCTCGTTCCGGATGGCGTCGCGAGAGGCGCGGCAACAACGGCAGGAGCCAGGAGAGTCCGACCTCGAAGCCGGTGCCGATGGTGAGTTCGAAGGGCATCGCGGCGTCCGTATCGCGCACGACCACGGCGCAGCGCGCGGCCTCGTCCAGCGCCCGCGCGGCCTGGACGCCGAGCCGCACCCCGCTCCGGGTAAGCTCAACGCGCCGCGTAGTCCTGCGGAACAAAGGCGTTCCGAGCAGCTCTTCGAGGCGGCGGATGCGCTCGCTGAAGGCGGGCGGGGAGAGGCCCACCTCGTGCGCGGCACTGCAAAACGAAAGCCTGCGAGCCGCGGCGGCAAAGCAACGAAGCGAATCGAGGTCGGGGCAGATTGTTCCAGTCATCCGAATAGTCCTGTTCCAAAAATACGAACCTGTCGACGGGAACCTTTCCGGTCCCACTTCGTCTACTTTCCGGTCCCACTTCGTCTAGTTGATTGAAGGGAAACTCTCATGCGAAATCTTTCCGCGTCCCTTGCGAGCGTTGTGCTCGCCTGCATTGGTTGTGGCTCGAGCGGCTCCAGTTCCAACCCCGCAGGCTCCATCAACGGGTGCGTGCCGAGCGACTTCACGGCCGCGCCGGCGACGGGCACGGTGTCCGTCAAGTACGGCGATCCGATCGGCCTCGTCTATGCGCCACGGTGCGTCAGCATTGCGGCTGGACAGAGCGTTACTTTCGCTGGCGACGTTTCTAGCGGGTCGACCTTTTCCGTCCATCCGTTGCGACCCGGCGGAGCGAACGGCGGCCCCTCTGGGACAACGGGGAACCCGATTGCGGCGCAGGACACTGGGTCGACGTATACAGTCAGCTTTCCGGCGGCCGGAACCTTCACCTATTTCTGCCGGACCCACGAGCAGATGGGGATGTACGGCGCAATCCAGGTACGGTGAGCAAGAGCGAGGGAATCACTTCTCGACCACGTCGGCGGGAATTCCCTGCGAGTTCTTCACCATCGACGACCTATGATCCAAGCCCTGCTCGTCGTGTTCCTCTTTGCCGCGCCTGCCGTCCGCGTCTTTGACTAGCGCGAAGGCACACTGACTTACTCGCTGGTGCACAAGCTGCATGCATTCTCGGGAACCAGTCACGCGCTGGAGGGCAAGGCGGCGCTCGGCCCGGAAAACGCCGGCCGCGTGCAGGCCCGCGCGAAGGTGGCGTCGTTCGACAGCGGCAACTCGAATCGCGACGAGCACATGCGGGAAGTCACGCATGCTGCCGCCCACCCGACGGTGGAGTTGAAGGGCAGCTTCGTAAACCCTTTGACCCTGCCCGCGACGGTAGAGGCCAGCGCGGTTATCGAGCTGAACGGCGTGGGGTGAGCGAACCGACGGTGGCGGCACGGCATTCTGCCCGCGGCGGGATGCCGCCAATGGGCCCAGCACGACCTCGGCCAGGATGGCGTGCTTGCGATCGATCCGGCTCGCAACCACGCTGCCATCTGCTTGGAGCGCGCCGCGCACCTCGACGACGTCGCCCAGGCGCACCGCGGCGTTGCCGCTGATGCGCGTCTGCGAATCGGTGTGGACCACACCGGCTGCAGCGCTGAGATCGGTGCCGGTCAGCGAGACGACGCTGCCTTGCAACTCGATCCCGTTGCCCTGCACGGGTCCGCCGGGGTAGCCCGGTCGCTCGTCTCGACGACCTATGGTTTGATTTGCTTCTCCATCTTCTTCAGTTTCGTTGGCACCGTGCTCGGCGGCATCTGGGCCGATCAATCCTGGGGACGCTTCTGGGGCTGGGACCCGAAGGAGAATGGCGCTGCTCATCGTGCTCTGGAATGCCTCATCCTTCCTGCGCGCTGGGGCTTGTTCGTTCGCGAGCGCGGACTGATGGCGATGGCCATCTTCGGCAACGTCACTAACAGCCTGTCGTGGTTCGGCGTGAATATGCTCGGAATCGGCCTGCAGTCATCGCGCTCTGCTTCGTGCCGCCGTTGCGGACGTGGTGGGCCGGCCGCGGCGCTGTCGCCTGATCGATTAGGCGGACCGCGGCGTCCTGCGCGAGGTGCAGGACAGCAGCCCAAGCGTACCCAGGCCGCACAGCGCAAGCGGGGCCAGGGCCGGCGGCCTGCTGCCGATCTTGATCCCGCCGTCCTTGCCGGGCGCTACCAGCCAGGTCGAGACGACGTCGCCGACGCCGTTGAACGGATGCCCGCCGGTGTGGAACCAGAAGCCCAGGAGCCCGACCAAGAAGGCCCGCGCCGAAGAGCACGGCCAGCACTGTGCGCCCGCCTCTTTCCCAGCGAAGGAGCGCCGCCGATCCGATCAGGAAGGTAGCGATGCCATAGACAATTGGAATCCAGGAGTGCCAGGTCTCGCCCAGCACCTCCCGGTGCTCGTAGCGCAGCTCGAAGGCCAGCATCGCCGCCCCGCCGAGCAGGACTGCCGAGATCCGCTGATCGAGACCAACCGCGTCCCACCGCTCAAGTAGAGATGCCTTCGACATCGCTGCTCCCGGCTTCGTCCGGCCCGGGACGGCTAGCCCGTGACTGATGCTCAGGGGGCTACCACGATCTGGCCTTCCATGTCTTCGTGGCCGCTGCCGCAAAAGACGCTGCAATGGAACGTGAACTTGCCAGCCTTGCCGGGTGTCAACGGCACCCGGGTCACCTCGCCGGGCACGATTTCCACTTCGATGTCCAGGTCGGTTGATTTCAAGCCGTGCTTTCGGTCGAGCGAGGCGAACTCGAGGACGACGGGAACGCCCGGTTTCAGCTCGATGAGCGCCGGGGAGTATTCGAACTTCTTCGCCGTTACTTTAATGACCCGGGCCGCAGGATCGACCGCGACAGGCGCGACCGCCGGCGGGCTGGCCGTTGCCGCCGGGCTGGTCGCCGCGGCCAGCAAGACAGCAAGGAGCGAGCCCATCAGTATGCCGTGGAGACCGCGGGAGTTGCGGCCACGCCGGCCCTGGTCTCGAGCGAGTCTTCCCGCAGCGTCAGCACCTGCCGCGATTCAGTGAAGATGACGATGGACGCGTCGGGCTTGAGCGGCTTCAGGTCCCGCATCAACCAGTCGAGTTGCGCGTCGCCGATGGATGCGCCCGGATCGGAGACGTTGTCGATCGCCGCGAAGTGGATACCTTTGTGATTAAAGGAGTAGTGGGTCTGTCCAAAGTGCTCCTGGTAAATCTTGCCCTGCTTGAACGCGGCGTCGTGCTCCCCCGGCATGTAGTACTGGGCCTTCGTGTTCAAGCCCTTGGCGACCTCCTTGAACTCGAGCATCCGCTTGTGCCGCACCCCCTCGTCGTCAGTGGTGTGTGTGAAATCCCCGGCAAAGACGATGAAGTCCGGCTGACGCGACACCGCGTTGACCGCCGCACCTGCCTCGCGAAGCGTATTGGCCGCCTCCGGATTGGGCGGCCCCTGGAATCCCCGGTGTGAATCGGAGAGCTGGACGAAGAAGAACTCGTCTCCGCCCCCGAGACCCGACTTGCGCTGCAACTCCGCGCACGCGCCGGCGAGAGTGTCTTTCTCCAGGTCCGCACGCCGGGACCGCAATCAGACGCGGAAGCGGCGGACGACGTCGGACACTCGCTGTGACAAGTCCTTCAGCACCGACGCGGCCTGCGTGGTGGTCTCCAGCCGCTTCATCGTCTCATCCATCATGCGAGTCTGGTCCGTCACCGCGCTGAAGATCTGCGTGATGCCCGCATTCTGCTGCGAGACCGCGGCCGCGATCTGCCGCACCGCCGACGAGTTGTCCTTCACGATGGTCGACAGCTCGCGCAGGTTCTCGCCCGACGCCTTGACCTGCGCGAGCCCGCCCTCGATCTTTTGCGAACCGCGCTCGGTGATGCTGACCGTCGCGCGAATAGCCCCGCCGATGTCCTCGAGGATCTCCCGCACTCGATTGGTCGCCTGGATCGATTGATCAGCCAGCGAACGGATCTCCCGCGCGACCACGGCGAAGCCCTTGCCGTGCTCGCCCGAGCGCACCGCTTCAATTGCCGCATTCAATGCCAGCATATTTGATTGGTCGGCCAGATCCTTCACTGTCTGGGTAATGCCGCCAATCTGCTGCGTCCGCTCCGCCAGCTGCGCGATGCGCTGCGCGATCTCGTCCACCTGCGCGCGGATATCGGTCAGTCCACCCAGGCTGCGTTCGATGGCCGCCTCGCCTTGCGTCGACACCGCGTCCGCCTTCTCGGTGAGCTTCAACACCATCTCGGCCTTCTGCGCGGCCAGGAGGGAAGTCTGCTTGATCTCCTGCGCCGTCACCTGCGTCTCCTGCAACGCGGTCGCCTGCCGGGTGATGGTCTGGGACTGCTCGGCTGTCGAGGTGCCCAACTCGCTCCCGGCGTTCGCCAGCAGCCGCACCGATTCCTGCAGCGCGCTCAAGACCTCCTTGAACTTCTCCACCATTTGCGCGAAGGCGCGCGCCAGCTCGCCGACCTCGTCATTCGTGGTCACCTCAACTTTCGCGGTCAGGTCGCCTTCGACAATCAGCGAGGCGACGTGCGTGAGCCGCAGCAACGGCGCGACGAAGCTGCGCACCACCAGCACCGCGATGCCGAGTGCCACCAGAAGCGCGAGCAGCGTGATGGCGAGCAGCAGCTTCTGCGCCTCCATCACGCGATTGTTGCCTTCGGCCGGGTCGAGCCCGACATGCACGATGGTTCCGGTGATCACCGCCGCCGGCACGTCGATATAGGTAACGCCTTCGATGACGTTGTCTGCGACTTTGCTGGTCTGCTTGAGGATCGCCGCATCCTGCGCCGGCGCGCGGCCCTCGAAGGTGTGCGCGATAATAGCGCCATTCGGGCCGACCACCTCGACATAAGCGAGGTTCGCCTCCTTCTTGACCGAGGCAATGGTCGAGGCCACCGCCGAGTCGGGCATCTCCACCAGCGCCGACGCGAGCGTGGCGGAGATGGCCTTGCCGCGATCGCGCGCCTCTTTGCGCAGCACGTTCCGGAAGTAGACGATGTTGGAGACACTGGTCGCGATGGCGAGAAGCGCAAGCATGCCGCCGACCAGCAATGACACCTTCCACTGCAAGGGAAAACTTCCGCGCGATTTTCGTTGCACAATTTCCATATTCACGCTTTCCGGTTGCGGCACAGTTGCCGCAGGACTTCGGGCACGCTCTCGAGGGCGAGTTGCTGCCGCACTGCTCCGCAGGCAAAAGCGGCCTGGGGCATTCCATAGACGATTGAGCTCGCTTCGTCCTGCGCAAAAGTCTGACCGCCGGTCTGCCGCAGCACCAGCAAGCC
Organism: Deltaproteobacteria bacterium; assembly: GCA_025358085.1. Classification (GTDB taxonomy): domain Bacteria; phylum Myxococcota; class Myxococcia; order Myxococcales; family 40CM-4-68-19; genus JANYKT01. The sequence continues at coordinate 39,666 of JANYKT010000175.1, forward strand.
CTGCGCGCCGTCGTCGCCCATGCCGGTGAGGACCAGGCCGGCCGCGCGAGACCCATAGTGCTTGGCCAACGAGAGCAGCAGCCGATTGCCCGACGGGCAATGCAACGCCGTACCCCGTGGCGTCCGCAAAAGACCGCCCGCGTCCACGGTCAGATCGCAGCCGTCGGGCGCCAGGTAGACGTAGCCGGGTTGCAACAGCTCGCCGTCGTGAGCGATCGAGACACTGAGTTGAGTCACGCCGGCCAGCCAGCGTGAGAGACCCGCGGTGAAGCCGGAGGCGATGTGCTGCGCGATGAGCAGGGGCGCGCCCAGCTGGCTCACCTTGGCGAGGACCTGCGCCAGCGCCGGCGGCCCGCCGGTCGACGCGACGATGCCCACCACCTCGACCGCGCCCAGATGCATTTGCGTAGACGGCGCGCCCGCTCGGTACCGGCGGACCACCGGCACCTCGGCCATCAGCCGGACCGATTCGGCCACCCGCCGGCCCCACTTGCGCAGCTCTTCCGGGCCGGCAGCGGGCTTGGCGATGAGCTCCAGCGCACCGGCGGCCATGGCCCGGAACGAGAGATCGAGCTGCCGATCCTCCGAGATGGAGCAGATCACCAGCACCCGCGCGGGCGCATCGCGCATGATGGCGGCGATAGCGCTCAAGCCGTCCAGCCGCGGCATGTTCACGTCCATGGTGATCACGTCGGGCCGCAGCGCGCGCGCCTTCTCGACTGCTTCGACGCCGTCCATCGCGAGGCCGACGATGGCGAGGTCCGGCTCGGCAGAGAGGAGCTGCACCAGCGCGTTGCGCATGGTTGCCGAGTCGTCGACGACGAGCACGCGGATGGTCACGCCGCAGATCCCTTCCGCCGCGTGATCACGCTAGCGACCTCGGCCAGCAGCCGGCCCGCCACGCAATCCTTCTTGGAGAGGAACCCGTCGGCGCCGACCTCGGTGCCATGCTGCCGGTCTGCGGCCGAGTCGCGCGCGGAGACGAGAATGACCGGCATGGAGTCGGTCTCGGAGCGCTGCCGCACGGCTGAGGTCAGCTGGAAACCGTCCATCTCCTCCATGCCGATGTCGCAGACCAGCACGTCGTAAGCCGCATGCCGCAGCTGCTCCAGCGCCTGCCGCCCGTTCGAGGCGGTGTGCACCTGGTACCCGCCCGCCTCGAGCGCGGTGCGGTGCAGCGCGCGCGCGGTCAGCGAGTCGTCCACCACCAGCGCGCGCCGGGTCGCGGTCACGCTCTCGCCCGAGCGGTCCTGATTCACCACCCAGTCGGCCCGCACGATCAGCACCAGCTCGCCGCGCGCCAGCGTGGCCGCGCCCTGGTAGGCGGGCATGTCACGCACCTCGGCGGGCAGCGGGCGGATCACCAGCTCTTTGTCGCCCATCACCTCGTCCACGCTGAGCGCCAGCCGCTTGCCCTGCGAGTGGAGGATGAGGATGGGCTGCCCTTCGAACGGCACCTCGGGCTGGCGCAGGCCCATCAGCGCGCCGAAGTCCTGCAGCGGCAACAGCTCCTCGCGGTGCCGCAGCTGCAGGCGCGACCGGCCCACGCGCACGTCGACCGTCGTCGTGCGGCGCGAGGACTCGACCGCGGCCATGGGGATGCCCAGCTGGTGCTCGCCGCAGCGCACGACCAGCACTGGCGAGCTGCCCAGCTCGGCGGGCAGGGTGAGGATGAAGCGCGTCCCCTGGCCCGGAGTGCTCTGCACTTCGACCTGTCCGTTCAGCCCCTGGATCTCATTGCGGACCACGTCGAGTCCGACGCCGCGCCCCGAGATGTCGGTCACCTCGGTCCGCGTGGAGAAGCCGGGCCGGAAGATGATCTGGTGGATCTGCGAGATGCTCATGGCGGTGAACTCGGCTTCGCTGGCGAGCCCGCGGCGCATCGCGGCTTCCTTGATGCGCTGGACGTCGAGGCCGTTGCCGTCGTCGCCCACTTCGATGAACAGCATGTTGCCCTGCTGCTCGACGCGGATGGTGAGCGCGCCTTCGCGGTGCTTGCCGCGGCCCTCGCGGACCTCCGGCGTCTCGAGCCCGTGATCCACCGCGTTGCGCACCAGGTGCACGAGCGGCGCGCGCAGGGCCTCGAGCACGCGGCGGTCGAGCGACACCTCCGCGCCCACCACCGACAGCTTGACCAGCTTGCCCTGTTTCTGCGTCAGGTCGCGGACCGCGCGACGCAGCGGCTCGAGCACGGTGCGCACGGGCATGGTGGAGATGGCCTTGAGGCCGTCCTCCATGGAGGCGACGATGTCGGCTGCCTCCTCGCCATCGGCGGTGAGCGAGCGGCGCGTGGAGAACAGCACCGCGCGGGCCTCCGCGTTGTCGGCCTTGAGGCCCAGCCGATCGAGCTGCTGCAGCGCGCGCTCGATTTCGCGGCGCCGCTCCTCGAGGTGCAGCCGCACTTCGCGGAGGCGCTCCACCTCGTGCAGCAGGCTGACCACCTGCCGCGTGGTGACCCGCCAGGCTTGCTCTTCGCCCGCGGGCAAAGACTGCGGGGACTCTTCCGGCCCGCGATCCTCGAGGCGGCGGCGGCGATTCGGGGCGTCGGGAGCAAGGACGGCAGAGGGCGACGTCACGAGTTCGCCAACGAGCAGTCGCGCTCCGTCACCAGCAAGCGCGCCCCGCGGTGACGGCGGGCTTTGAGCCGGCGACGGGTCTTGCTGACCCGGCGCGTTCTGCGGGGCCGCCGGATTCTGCGGAGCCGGCGAGCTGTGCGGCGCGGATTTCGCTCTCGCGAGCAGCTCGTGCGACGCCTCCAGCGCGGGGGGGTCGAGCTTCGCATTGACGGCGCGCAGGTGCGCCATCCAGACGTCGAGCGTGCGCAAAAGAGCGTCCGCCACCTGCGGCGGCAGCGGCGCCTGTGAGTCTCGCAGCGGCAGCGCCACGTCCTCCATGCGGTGCGCGAAATCCGCCAGTGCGTCGAGGCCCAGCGTAGCGGCGCTGCCTTTGAGCGTATGCAAGCCACGGGCGAGACCGTCGAAGACCTGCGCGCGCCGGTCGGACCCTTTTTCCAGCTCGATGAGCTGGTCCGTCAGGCGTCCCGCGATCTCCTGCGCCTCGTCAACGAAGCCCGCCAGCAACTGCTCCATCAGCGGATCAAGCATGGCGCACGTCTCCGACGTTGCGCCGGTCCATGAGTCGCCGCAAGTCGAGCAGGTTCACTTGCCGCATGCCGGGCACGGTCAGCTCGATCACCGCGCTCTGGGCGCGCGCGCGCGCTTCCGCCACCAACGGATGCGGATAGCTGGCCGTCTTCGGGATGCGCTCGCAGTCGAGCGCCACCAGTCGCCCGAAGCCCGGGTCCACCACCAGCAGCACCGCCGGATCTTCGCGCCAGCCGCGGCCGCCCAGGATCGACGCGAGTGAGAGCGCGCTCAGGATCTGTCCCTGAAAACGCAGGATGCCGATGACGTGCGGCGGCGAAAGCGGCACCGGCGTGACCATCTTCAGTGGCACCGCGGCACGGAGCATTTCGAGCGGGATGGCGTAGGTCTCCTCGCCGACGGGGAACTCGGCTACCCAGAGAACCGACTCCTCGACTGCGTCCTGCGGACGCTCGCGCACGCGCTGCGCCCGGCGCTCCAGCAGTTCGCGCTCCGCGGTCGAGTCGAGGTCGAGGTCGAGCGGCTGCCGCTTCATTTGGTGCTCCGGCGCAAGAACGTCTCGGCGGAGTCGCGGTAGAAGCTCACCGGCAACGGCTCGGGACCCGACAAGAGCGCGTCGAGCGGCAGCTTCTCGGTGCGGCGCAACACCTCGCGCATCATGGTGACGGCGGCGTTGCGCTGCCCGAGCCGGACGTGCAGCAGCGCTCGCTCGAGGATGCCCGGCACATAACCGGGCACGCGCGAAGTGAGTTCCAGGAGCGTCTGCTCCGAAGCCGTCTTGTCCCCGCGCTCGATGAAGACAAGCGCTTTGAGATGGAGCGGCACCGGCTCGACTTCCATTGGAACCAGCCGCGGCCCGCTCTGCGGCGCGGGAATCGGGGGGAGAGGAATCGGAGCCGCCGGCGCAGCGAAGGACAGGGGGCGCCGGAAGATCTGCAGCTCGGGCAAGCCATCGGCGATGAGCCCCGGCGGCGGCACCGAGATGTCCATCGAGCCGAAGACCAGCGCGCCGCCCGGAGCCAGAGCGGCTGCCAGGTGCCGGACCGCGATCAGGCTGGCTTCGGGCGCGAAGTAGACCAGGACGTTTCGGCAAAAGATGACCTCGAACTCACCCTCCATCGGGTCGAGCAGGTTGTGCAGCTCGAAGCGGGCGACCTCGCGCACCGGGCCGTTGATTTCGACCTGGTCGACCTGCCCCCGTGCCGCCGGATGGAAGAGCGAGTGCAAGACCGGGCCCGACGGCCTTCGCGACCAGAGGCCGTAGACGCCCTTACGCGCGATCTCCAGATTTCGCTCCAGCAGATCGGTGCCCAGCACGGAAACGGCGAGACCGGAGCCGGCCGAGGACTCGAGCAGGCACGCTGCCAGCGAGAAGGCCTCTTCGCCCGAGGCGCAGCCCGCGCTCCAGGCGCGGAGAGCGGGACGGCCGGCGCGCAGCAAAGCGGGAACGAGGTTATCGGCGAGGAACCGGAAGTGGTCGGGGTGGCGAAAGAAATAGGTCTCGCCCACCGAGACTGCCTGGCAGAGCGCGTGCGCGACTTCTCCATCGCGGTCGGCCGTGCGCCGCAGCAGGTCGTCCACCGTCCAGGTCGGCTGCGCTTTGAGGAGCGCGATCGCGGCGCGGCGGATGGCCTCCGGCAGGATAGCCTCGCGCGAGAATCCAGTGAGGCGCGAGGCGCAGTCCGACAGCTCTTCGATTGTGCGATCGTCGAGCGCGATGTGCCGGCTCATGCCGCGGCCCCGGGCAGATGCGCGGCGAGCTTGCGCAACAGATCGCGCGACAAAAGCGCGCGCGGGTCGATGATGGGGAGCGGACCGCGCGAGGTCCGCGCCACCGCCAGCAAGGCCTCACGCAGCGCGCCGTGCTGCGAGCCGCCCAGCTGGTCGGGCCGGAGCAGGAAGGCGGCGGGAATTTCTTCTGGGTCGCGGACCGCGTCGACGCAGAGGGCAAGAAGTACGCCGTCGTTTTCGATCACCACCAGCTTCCGCTCGAGACGAGGCTGCGCGTGCTCCGTGCCCAGCCGGCGCGCGAGGTCCAGCACCGCCACCGGCTCGCCGTGCAGGGTCAAGAGCTCGCGCAGGTACGAGGGTCCGAGCGGCAGCGGCTGCGTCGCGGTCTGGTGCAGGACAGAGCGGACCTGCTCGAGCGGCAGGCCGAGCTCGAGCGCGCCCACCGAGACGAACAGCACCGCCAGGTTGCCCGCGCGGCCGTCGATACGGGCTTGCGTAAGCACGCGCTCGACCAGTGGCAGCAGGTCCTCGGCGCGAATGGGCTTCGCCAGGAACGCCTTCGCGCCAGCCAGCAAACAGGCCTCGGCGCGGCCCTTCTCGGATGAGATGATGATCACCGGAATGCGCTTGAGCGCGGGCATCCGCTGCAGCTGCGCCAGCACCTCGTCGCCGTCCATCTCGGGCATCGAAAGGTCGAGCAGGATGGCCGCCGGGAGCAGCTGCGGGATCTTCTCCAACGCCTCGCGCCCGTTCAGCGCGGTGCTGATCGCATAGTGTCGCGAAAGCGCGGCCCGCTCGAATGCAAGCACCGCTTCACTGTCATCCACCAGCAGGAGGTGCGGCTGGCTCAAAGCGCCGCCTCGAGATATTTTCGCACCATCGCCTGCAGCTCGCCCCCCTTGATGGGCTTCTCGATGAAGTCGGTCGCGCCCGCTTCGATGCCCTTCTGCCGCGTCTCCTCGGAGCGGTCGCCGGTCAGCAGCACCACCGGCAGCGCGGCGTAGCGCGGGTCCTTCCGCAACTCGCGCGTGAAGGTGAGCCCGTCCATTCCAGGCATATTGATATCGACGATTGCGAGCGCGGGCGGGCTCTGACGGACGATTTCCAGCGCCTGCATGCCCTCCTCGGCCTCGAGGATGGTCACGTCCAACGCCTTGAGGAAGATCTTCGCGAAGGCGCGAATGGTGGGGCTGTCATCGACGATCAGGACGCTTCGGGGCACGGCACACCTCGGGGCGGAATGATGTGCTCATTCCCGGAGCCCGGCTACCTTTCAATCGCTTTTCACCATCAGTACAATTTTGCCGACGAGATCTCCGCGCTGGAGCGCGTCGTGGGCGAGCATGGCGTCCCGCAGCGGAAAGGTCGTGGCGAGCACCGGCCGCAGCTCGCCAGTCGAGAAACGGTAGAGCGCCCGGGTGGTGAAATCGGCGACCAGGTTTGCCTTCTGTTGCGCCGACCGGGTCCGCAATGTGGAGCCCAGGATCGTGAGGCGCTTTTGCAGCAGGGCTCCAAGGTCGAGTGTGCCCTTGGCTCCGGTCAAGGTCGAGAGACAGCAGAGCTTGCCGTGGAGGCCGAGCGCCGCGACGTTGGCCTCGAGGTAGCTCGCCCCCACCAGGTCGAGGATCAGGTCGGCCTTGCGGCCCGCGGCTGCCTGCACAGCCGCTGCCAGGCCTGCCGGAACTTCGGCGCGTGAGAGGACGTGCGTCGCACCGAACGAGCGGCAGGCGTCGTGCTTTGCCGGCGATGCGGTGGCGAGGAGGGTGCTCGCGACGCCGCGGCAAAGCTGGAGGGCGGCGGTGCCGACGCCGCTGGCTGCGGCATGGACCACCACGACCTGGTCGCTTTTGAGCCCACCGAGCGTGACGAGATTCAGCCAGGCGGTGAGAAAGGCCTCGGGGATGGCGGCCGCCTCCGCGAAACCAAGATTTTCCGGAATCGGCATCGCCTGCGCCGCGGGCACGCGCGCGCGCTCGGCATAGCCGCCGCCAGCGAGCAGGGCCATCACGCGCTCGCCCCGTCGTGGCTCTGGCTCCAGCACCTCCCCGGCGATTTCGAGGCCGATGGTTTCCGGCTCCCCCGGCGGCGGCGCATAGCGGCCGAGTCGCTGCAGCAGGTCGGCGCGATTGACTCCCGCGGCGTGCACCTGCACCAGCAGGTCTCCGTCCTGCAGCACAGGCTCGGGTACGTCTTCTTGGAGCAACATCTGTTCTTCACGAACGACGATCGCGCGCATTTCCCGCGGAGGATATACCTCTTGGCGTGACGCCGTTTCGCCTCGAGGACGACCGCAAGCAGGAGCTGCTCTTCGTGCGGCCTCCGCGGCGCGTGGTTTCGCTGGTCCCGAGCGACACGCTCTCGGTGATCGCGCTGGGCCAAGGAACGCGCCTGGTCGGGCGCACCCGCTATTGCGACGCGCCTTCCACCGTGCCTGTCGTCGGCGGCACCAAGGACGTGGATGTCGAGGCGGTGGCGCGCCTGGAGCCGGACCTGGTGTTGGCGAACCAGGAGGAGAACTCGCGCGCGCACGTCGAGGAGCTGATCAAGCGGCAATTCAATGTCTACGTGTCGTTCCCGAAGACGGTGGCGCAGGGGCTCGCGCACCTGGCGCGGCTGTCCAAGATCCTCGAGAGCGGGGCTGAGCTGGTGCGGCGAGGGTACGCTCTGTTGTCGCTGCCTCCTCCGCCTGGTCCGCCGCTGCGCGCGTTCGTGCCCATCTGGATGGACCCGCTGATGACCATCGGCGGCGAGACCTTCATCAGCGATGCGCTGCGGCTGGCGGGCGCGGAGAACGTCTTTGCGGACCGCGTCCGGCGCTATCCGCTGGCGGCCGATCTGCGCGGCCAGCCCGCGGGCGACCCGGGCCAGCGCGACGTGCGCTATCCGCGCGTGACGCTCGAGGAGGTGGTTCAGCGCGCACCTTCAATCATCCTCCTGCCTGACGAGCCGCACCCCTTCAGCGAAGCGGACGCGCAGGTCTTCCGCGCACTCGCCGATCTCCCCGCGGCGCGCGCTTGCAGAGTCCTTTTCTGCGGCGGACGCGATCTCTCCTGGTACGGCGCCCAGAGCGTCGAGGGTATTGCCCGCCTGCGCGCGCTGATTGATACGCTCCGCTAAGGCGATACCCTGAGCCGCGCCTTTGATCGCCGAGAGTGCGGTTTCGCGTTTTGATAAGCTCCCGGGATGCGATTCTTGATTATCGTAATGCTCTGCGCGGGTCCCGCGTCCGCATACAATGAGGCAGTCCATGCGCTCATCACCGGTCGGGCGCTCGCGCAGGCGCCCGGCATGTCTGACGAGCTGCTTCCGCCGACGCAGGCGGACCTTGACGCCTTCCGCGCGCTCTTCTGGAAGTCCGCGGCGCAGGACCCGCGCTTCCGCGCGCGCTTTCCCGCGGTCGAGTCGTTCGACGCCTGGGCGTTCAAGGAATTCGTCATGCTCGATCCGGCCGCCACCGTGCACGGGTTCGACCTCATCCCCAGCGACGCGCGCCCGCTTCCGCGGCTCCAGCTGCTCCAGATTGCCAGCCGCTGGCCCGATGACGACGAGCGCAACCAGCACCGCTATCTGCGTGATCCGAAGTCCCACGAGATCCTGCTTGAAGGAGGCTCGCGCGCAAAAGCCCTCTCCGAAAGCGCGCAGCCGATCCCCTATGACCCGGCCACGCTCGATCTCGGCAGCCTCACCGGCCCGACCTCGCAGGGGCATGCGCACTATGGGCTGGTCACGGCCCCGCTCAGCGACGACCCCGCCGTGCTCAAGAGCGACCCGCGGCGCTTCGCCATCCCGCCCACCGTCCATGCCTATGGCGCTGATTTTGCGCAGCTCTACACCGACCTCGCGCTCTTGGCCGCGCACAGCGACCTTCCTTCAAGCCAATGGCTCGCGATGGCCTTCGCCGGCTCGGCTTTTCATCATATCGAGGACGTAGCGAATCAAATCCACACCGTGCAAGTCGGCATCTATGAGTTCTTTCAATCAGCCTTCATCCAATCAAAGCTGCGCGATATGAAGACGATGGGCGGACTCTTCGGCGAGCGCCGCTCGCTGCGGCAGCTTGGACTGCGGCTGATCGCCAATCATCATCTCTTGTCGGAGGACCTGTTCGCGCGGCGGGTAGCGCGGGGCGATGCCCCCGCCGTGAATGCTGCGATGGCGACTCTGGATCAGGACGATCCGGTCTATCTGCTGGCGGCGAACAGCGCGGTCGCCGGCAGCGGCGGAGAGTTCGGCCGCGCCATTGCCCAGACCCTGATCGAGGAGTCGAGCCTGGAAGGCGCGGAAGTGTATCGACTGGCCTGGAAGCTGACCCGCCCCGAGCTGCGCGACGGGATGGGAAAGGAGTTTGTCGGCGGCAAGGACGACCCGGACCTATGGGTCGAGCACGGCCCGAGAGCGGGCGCGGTGCTGGAGCAATTTTATGAACTCGAGAGCCACGGGCTGCGACGCGCCGCCACCGCGCTACGCCTGTGGGACCGCGACTTTCGCGCGGCGCCCGCTGCGCTGCTACCGGCGGAGATCGCTTATCTGATTCCGTATCATGAGCAGGCCGCGGCCCGGCGCGCGGCCTATCGCCCTGCCGCCGCTGAGCGTCAGGGTATTGCCTGGGGCTATCCCATCGCTGCCGCCGCGCTGGTCATGCTCTTTGCTTTCGTGCTTCGGCGCCTCGCCCGCTAAAGCCAATCCGGCAAAGTCTCGCCCCTACGCTCCATTGCTCATGCAATGAAAACGCCGCGCCAGGGTCTCTGGCGCGGCGCATTGTGAGGGAGTCTGATTCGCGGTTTGACCGCTCAGGGATTCAGCGGCGCGGGCGGGGTGTGGCCCGGCAGCGGCAGCGCCATGACATACCCGTCGGCTGCGCTGCCGTCATTGAAGCTGAACAGAAGCTCCTTGAGGTCCGGCGTGATCACCGTCCCGAGCGCGGTGGTCTGTGCCGAGAAGTTGCGGCTCACATTGATGAACTTCGCCGGGCTCTGGCCGCCCCAGACTTTGAACAGCGAGTTGGACGTGGTGTCGAAGTCGTTGAAGATGCTCCAGTCGGGCAGGAAGGGACCGCCGAAGAGCGAGACCGTCGCTGGTTGCGACAAGCCGCTGTTGCTGCCGCTGAACAGCACATCGAAGGTGCCGTCCTTCTGTAGTCGCACGGACCCCCCGTTGCCGAGGAGGGGAAGGACACTCCCGAAAGCCAGGCTGTTCGCCTGGTAAGCCAGCAGTCCTTCATTGTTATCGACGGACGAGAAGAAGACGGCGGTGTCGTTGCTGGGCTGATAGCCAGACGGGAGCGCCTGGGTATCCACGCGGCTGGTCGAGGCGCCGGGCGGGGCCACCGCGAGTCGCACGCTGTTGCCCTCGACCGAGAGCTGGTCGAGCACAATGGCGGTGTTCGCGCCGCCGACGAAGCCGATGATGGGTTTGGTTGTGCCGCCGAGGTTGCCTGCGACAACGCGGCCGAAGTCGGTGCGCGAAAAAGCGCCGGTGGTGAGGTCGATGGTCTCGACGATGCCGGTCGTGGTCGCGGCTCCGGAAAAGCTGCTCGTGCTCGTGTTCGCGTCGCGCAGGACGTAGGCGTGGTCGCCGTCGGGCGTGAAGCCGAAGGAGTTGATGCCGTTGCCGTTGAGAATGGGCGCGTCTCCCAGGAAGCCCGCGTTCACCAGCGGCACCAGGGTTCGCGCGAAGTTGGCGCCGGGGACCAGCGGAGCGACATAGAGCGTTCCATCCGAGCGCGCGACCAGAAGGCGTTGTTTGTCCTCTCGAGTCTTGAACCAGAACACGTGGTCCATGACCCGTGTGGCGCTGACGAGCCCGGCGGCCGCGGTCAACGGCACCGAGTAAAGATCGGCGCCGCCCTGGTCCGTCTGCGAGAGGAAGAAGAGGGCACCAGCCGCGGCTGACTCGGTCCGCGCGTTGACCGTGATGGACGACTGGATCTGGCCAAAATAAGAGTTCAGCCGATCGACTGTCGAGATGGTCCCCTGGAAGTTGGCAAACGAGATGCGCTCATGACTGATGGTTTGCCCCGGCGACATGGGGAGCGTTTCGGTCCACACCACATACTGGTGCGCGCCTGCCGGAGCGCCGCCCGCGTAGACCTGGGCGCTGTGAACGAAGTGCGGAGCGTAGCCGAAAAAGTTTGCGGACGGGACGGCCCCCAGCAGGGTGTCGGTGCCCGTGGCCAGGTCGAGCAGATGTCCCCGGTAGACCGTATTGGGCGCGCCGGGCAGCTGGTCGCTGGTGACGAACAGTGCCTTCGTTTGATCGTCGCTGATGGCGAATGAGGTATTGAAGCCGGTGCGCGCGAGGACCCCCCCTAATTGAACAGCACCGGCGGTGGTGCCGTTCGTGGGTGCCGGAAAGAAGGACTGCGGAGTGCCACCCTGCAGCCTGATCTCGATGATTTGCTGGCCGCTGCCGGCGGTTGCCCCGGGCACTGTTCCGAGAACGACCCCCGGGCTCGCCACCACGAAGTTGCCGCCGATGACTCCTCCCCCGGTCAGGCCAATCTGCACCGGCGCCAGCAGCACCGGCTGGGCGGTGCCATCGAAGTAGGCGGCGCCGATGAACGCAGTGCCGGTGGTGTCCGTGTACTGGAAAACGATCTCGCCGCCCGGGAAGACTTTCAGGTCGCGCGCGGTGGTGGCGGGCCGCGCTGCAGCGAGCAGGGGCGCGAGGTGGCTCCCGGCGGCAATAGCCGGGTGGAAGAGGAGCGGACGCACGTCGCCGGCGTTGTTGAACCAGCCTGCGATGGCACCTGAACTCGTGGTCTGCAGCCCCGAGTTGTTTCCAAATGAGTTGAAGCTTCCAGTTGCCGGGCAGCCGAGGCCGCCGCGATTCGCGTTGCCGCTGCTCTGGAAGATGCCGGCCACCACCGCGGGAACGGTGGTTTGCGCGGGGCTTGCGGTGGCGAAGTAGGAGACCGCATTGGCTGCCGGGAGCCCAGCGACCGTATCGCAGAGCAGCATCGCCGCGGGCGTGACGACGTCGATGCCGCGAAAGATGATGCCCGCCGGCGGGGTGACGTAGTTGACCTTGAGCAGCAGGGGACTGTCGACGCGATCGACGCCGGTGCCGCTGGAATTCACGGCGTAGACGCCGCTGCCCTCGGGCACTGGCCGGAGCGTATCGACGAAGTAGGTGGCGGCGCCGACCTTCGCGCCGGGCTGATCACTTACAGTCGCGTTGAGATCGGACGCGCCCTGCGCGAACAGCTCTTTAGTTGAGGCGATGTAATAGATGGAGTGATTGCCGGTCGTGTCCGCGTTCTTGCCGATGACCGCTGGCCCGCTGAGCGGGGCGATACGGCCGACAGTAAAGTTGATCGACGCCGAACACGGCCCGACCTGTCCGGCGCTGTCAATGGGGCAGGCTGTGACGATGAGATCGCCCGTGCCCACCTGCGCCGGCAAGGCCGAAAGAACGGCCGTCCCGCCGGCACTGACGGTTGCCGTGCCAAAGCTTGTCGTGCCGGAGTTCTGGGTGAACTCCCGGAAATCCACCGCGGCGATGTTCTGTGAAGCTGGCACCGCGACCGAAAACTGCAGAGCAGGCCCGTTGAGCGGCACCCATGCGAACTGGTTCGCCCCCTGTCCAACGCGGAATGAGGGCGTCCCTACCGTCGACACCACCGGCAAAGTCGGCATCGCCGCCGCGCCCGGGGCAGCCAGTACCGTGGCAGTCGTCACTTGCTCGTCGCGGTGGATGTTATCGACGATGCCGGCGTCGGCGGCGCGCTGGACATAAAATTCATCGACGGCCGCAAAGGTAATGATGACTGTTGGCGTGCTCGCAGGAATTGTCAGGTTGCCGGTCCAGACGGTTGGCTCCGCCTCAGCCGCGCTGTTGAGGAACAAGTCGGTCTGCGTCGTTACGGTCGGAGTCGCGCTTGCCGCGATGGTCGCCGTCACCCGCACCACCCGCGCCTGCGAGTGCACCTTGACCGAGACCGTGTAGTTCCCCGGCGCCCCGACCACTGCGGGGCTGAAGGGCACGCCCGTGCGTTCGATGCTCAGCTTCGTGAGCGCGACGCCATTCTCGCAATTGGCGACTACGGTCCCGCAGGCGCCGCAGTTGTTCGGGTCGTGCTGCGTGTCGACGCAGACATTGCCGCATTGGGCAACCGGGCAGGGGTTGCACGCGCTGGCGGAGCAGATTTCGCTGGTGGCGCAGGCAGTGCCGCAGGCGCCGCAATTGGCACGGTCGGTGCGCAGATCCGCGTAGGTCGTCCCGATGCCGGACCCGCCGCAGGCCGCGGTGCCGGTGACCGTGGTGCACTTGCCCGTCTGGCACTGCTGCGCGCCGTTGCAGACGCTGCCGCAGCTGCCGCAGTTCTCGTGGTCCGTCGTGGTGTCGGTGCAATAGGCGGTGATCCCACCGTCCGCGGTCACCTTGCCGCCGCAGACCACTTTAGTGGTGCTGCTGAACCCGCCGCCGCAGTCCGCGACGCAGGCGCCGGTATGGCAGGCGACCGCGGCCGAGCCAGTCACCGGCGGGCAGGCGAGGTTGCAGGCGCCGCAGTTCTTCGGGTCGCTCGTCAGGTCGGCGCAGAAAGACGCAGCTCCGGCCGGGGGAAGGCACAAATTCTGGCTGGCGGCGCACTTGGAGGGTGCGTTCGTGCTGGTTCCGCAAGCGAGGAAAAGCGCGGCGAGGAGCGTTGCGGAGGAGGCGCGGATCATTCGGAACCCCTGGAAGAAGCGCTGCAGGAACTCCTTTTAGCAGGACCTACGCTTGCACTCCAACGACGATGGTCCGCTACCCAACCCAGCAGGCTCAAAACGCAACCGGCCCCCCGAGCGGCGGCTCGGGCTCGGCGAGCGTGAGGTCAGGCGGGCGCGCTACTTCCCCTGGCTTTGCGCAAAGCCGCCAAACGTCCCAGCGAGTCAGAGGCGCGGCCCAGGTAGGCGCGCACTCGAACTCTGCTTGATTTACTTGCGCCGATTCTTCTTCTTGTTGGCGCGCTCCTTTTTCTTCTTCTCGCGCAGCTTCTTCTTGTCCTCGTCAGAGACCTGTTTGGCCGGCTGTCCGCCGTAGCCCATCAACCGCGCCCGCGCCATCGCTGCCGAGTGCGAGCCCTTGCCGCCAGGCATCGGCATCCCGCCAGAGGTCATCTCCTTGGGCAGGCCAAACATCTTGGCCAGATCCTCGGGCGGCATGCCCTTGAGCGAATTCAGCTGCGCTAGATTCCGGAAACCCGGCAGCCGCGACAGCAGTCCCGCGCCCGGCCCACCTGGTCCCGAGCCCAGCTGCTTCATCACCTTCTGCATCCCGAAGAAGCGCTCGAGCAGCCCCCGCACCGCATTCTTGGGCTGGCCCGACCCGCGCGCGATTCGCTCGATGCGCTCATCGGTAATGATGGTCGGGTTCTGCCGCTCCTTCACCGTCATCGAGCCAATCATCGCCTCGACGCGGCCCAGCTCCTTGTCGTCGAAGGTTATGCCCTCGGGCAGCTCCCCGAAGAGGGGAAATTTCTCGAGCAGGTCCCCGACCGAGCCCATTTTCTTGACCAGCTTGATCTGTTCGACGAAGTCGTGCAGGTCGAAGTTGCCACTGAGGATCTTCTCGGCATCCTCCTCGGCTTTCTTCTCGTCGACCACGCCCTCGAAGTCCTTCATCAGGCCGACGATGTCGCCGAAGCCGAGGATGCGGGAAGCGATGCCTTCGGGGCGGAACTCCTCCAGTTTGTCGAGCGACTCGCCCATGCCGATGAACTTGATCGGCTTGCCGGTGACCTCTTTGATCGAAAGAGCCGCGCCGCCGCGCGCGTCGCCGTCCAGCTTGGTCAGGACAAAGCCATTCAAGCCCAGCCGGCGGTCGAACTCGACAGCTGTCTTGACCGCGTCCTGGCCAATCATCGCGTCGGCCACGAGCAGGATATTCTCGGGCTCGACGTTCGCCTTCAGCTGCTCCAGCTCGACCATCATCTCTTCGTCGATGGCGAGGCGGCCGGCGGTATCATAAATGATGACGTCGCGGCCCTTCTGGCCGGCAAACGCGAGCGCGTGGCGGGCCATCTCCGGGGGCCGTACGTTTTCTTCGAAGAAGACCGGGATATCGAGCTTGGCGCCCAACTGCTTGAGCTGCTCGACGGCCGCCGGACGATAGTTGTCGCCCGCTACCAGCAGTGGCTTCTTGCCCTTCTTGAGGAGAAAATTCGCCAGCTTCGCCGCGGTGGTGGTCTTTCCCGATCCCTGCAGGCCCACCATCATGATGCCCGCCGGCCGCTCGCCTTTTTGCGAGAGCTGCAGGGTGACGTCGACCGGGCCCATCAGATTCTCGAGCTCGTCATGGCAAATCTTGATGAAGTGATCGCCCGGCGCGACTTCGAAGCGCTTGCCTTTCTTGTCGGTGGTGGTCGTGCTGACCACTTCCCCCAGCGCCTTCTCCTTCACTCTCGCGAGAAAGCGCTTGGCGACGTTG